>CBRGOK010000022.1:0-14973 GCA_967798035.1 uncultured bacterium | reverse complement strand
GTACCCGGCGTCGTTGCAATGCCCGTCGGCGACGAAGAGTTCCTCCCGCGCGCGCGTCTGGAGGAGTCGGGCGAAGACGGGGGGGAGGTCGACCCATCCCGCCCCCGTCTCCTCGGCGACCCGCTTCTTCACGAAGTCCATGCCGGGCGTCGGCATCGGATAGGGGAGCAGGACGACCCGCGCGCCCCGCGCCGCGCTCCGCAGGACGACCTGGCGGAGGTGATGTGCGAGAATCTCGAGATACCGGACCGACTCTTCGGCCGCCCGCCGGAACATCGCCTCGACGCGCTCCCGATCGGCTCCGGAGAGCCCGAGCTCGGAGACGGAACGCTCGAGTCTCTCGTCGGTGAAGACCCGTCGACCCGTCCGGATCTCGACCGCCGTCAACACCTCGTCCCCGTCGAGCAGGTAGGCCTCGAGACAGTCCTGCAGGGCCCTGAGGGGATCCTGATCGCGCACGAAGCGGCTCCGGAGCCGCAGGAGAATCGCCCTCCGCTGGGCATGGTCCTTCCCGACCAGCTCGAGGGCCCGGTCGAGGGAGGTCCGGGAGAGCTCCTTGTCCCCGGTCAGCAGCACCGACTGATGGGCGAGGGTCTCCCATCCCCGGTCGCTGTCGGGGAAGCGCGCCACGAGATTCTTCCCTTCCTCGACGCACTCCTCCGTCCGGCCGATCGCCCGGAGCCCGACGACCCACGCTTCCCCCGTCCGCCGCCGGCCCGAGCGGCGGTAGCGCGCGCCGCGGTGGGGCACCCTCCGCTCGGCGTCCTCGGCTCGCCCGGCCTTCACGAACGCCCAGACAAGGGTTTCCCGGGCCTCGTCGTTCTCCGGAGAGGACTCGAGCTGCCGGCCGAGGAGGTCGATCGCGGTGGCGTACTCTCCGGCCGCGATCGCCTGCCAGGCGGAGACCGGCTCCGGGGACTGCGCGGGGGTCGACGGGCGGGTCGCGGTGGGCCCGGTCGAGGGAGGGGCCGCGGCCGGAGCCTGCGGCTGGGCGGGGCCGGGACCGAGGAGCCAGCCCAGGAGGGCGAGGAGGCGTCCGGTGCGCCATCTCCAGGGGAAGCCTTCCTCGGCGCGCCCCTTTTCGGCGAGCGTCAGCGGCTCGGGGCGCGACCACTGGTCGTTCATCCCGACCAGGACGTAGACGAGCGCGGGCCGGAACGCTTCGAGGTGGGAGTCGAGCCTCTCGAGGACCTCCCGGGAATTGCGGCCGGGGAGGCTCTGGTTGACCACGCGGACGGGGCCGGCTTCCGACCCCGCCAAGAGACTCGCCAATCGGGACGGATAGGAGTGGGCCGGATCGGAGGCCCCCACTCCCCAGGTGAAGGAGTCCCCGACGCACAGGATCACCTTGCCTTCCGCCGCCGGCCCGTCCGCCGCTCGCCGCGCCGCCCGCTTCCAGGTGATCCAGGAAGCGAGTTGGAGAGCCCCCTCGAGCGCGACCAGTCCCCCGAGAAGCCAGAGGAGAGCGGCACGGATCCTCTTGCCCGTCGTCATCGGTGGTAGGAGAGGGCCCCGGACCGGTCCGCGCCCCGGAGGAGGCGAGCCAGGGCCGTCCGCGGTCCCCCTCCTCGATCCGGTCGCCTCAGGGGCCCCCTCGGTAGCCCTCCTCGAGCCGGTCGAAGGTCTCCTCGAGCCACCCGAGCGAGCGGGGGCGGAGCTCGGCGATGAGCGCGGGCCGGTCGACGAACTCCTGCAGCCGCCGCGACAGGGCCGCGACGTCGCCGCGCGGGAAGAGGGCCCCGTTCTCCCCCTCGCGGACGACCTCGGCGATCCCGCCGACGTCCGAGCCGAGCACGGGGACGCCGGAGGCGAGGGCCTCGAGCGCGACGAACGGCGTGTTCTCGTGCCAGAGGGAGGGGAGGACGAGGAGATCGGCCTCCGCGTACACGGAGGGGGCGGAGTCGCGCTCGAACATCCCTCGGAAGCGAATCCGCGGGTCGCGGGACGCAGCTTCGCGCACACGGGAAATGTAGGGACGGAACATGTCCTCCTCCAGGCGCGAGTAGAGATGAAGCTCGAACTCCCCGCGCACGCGGCGGGCCGCCTCGACGAGGACGAGGCCCCCCTTCCAGGGGGAGAGGACCCCCGCGAACATCAGGCGCAGAGGATTCCGGGGGCGGGCGACCGGGGTCACCGCGAAGCGCTCGCGCGGGATCCCGTAGGGCGCCAGGCGGAACCGATCCTCCGGGAATCCGTTCCGCACGAACAGGTCGCGGAGGAAGCGCGAGGGAGCGAAGACGGCGCCCGCGCGCGCCAGGGCCTCGCGGAGAAAGGCCGGACGCCGGGCGAGAGCCGCCGCGACGGCAGCGGAGGAGGGATCCGGGGAGGGGAAGGGTCCCTCGGAGGCGAGCGCGCGGGACTTCTCGAAGGGTCCGGACGGCGTCTCCCCCTGGACGAGGTCGGGCCGGACGCACGAGACGCAGCCGATCCCCCCCTCGGGCGGCCCGAAGCAGAGCGTCCCGTCCCCGCGGAGGAGGTTGAAGCGGGGGCAGAGGTACCAGAAGTCCATCAGGTGGACGACCGTCCGCAGGCGCATCTCCTCCGCCGCGAAGAGGAAGTCCGCGCCGAGGTTGCGCAGGTGGAAGAAGTGGACCGCCTCGGGACGGACCTCCTCGAGGATGCGGGCGAAGGCGGGCCGCAGGTGGGGATCGTGGAAGTCGCGCAGCGCCTCATTGCGGAGGAGCCCGATCCAGTGCCGGACCCGGACGACCGGGAACCCGTCGTAGGTCTCCCGGTAGACGTGGACGGGGGGATCGGGGATTGAGGAATCCGGGAGGAGGGAGGCGATCGTCACGTCGTGACCCCGTCGCCGCCCCTCCCGGGCGCAGGCGAGCACGTACTGCTCCGTCCCGGAGTAGGCCTCCGGGAAGAACTGGTGGAGGACGTAGAGGAGCTTCACGTCCCGGGGAGACGACCGCCGACCGCCTGGAGGAGGAGTTCGGCGGAGCGCTCGACTCGCTGCGTCGCGGCGACGCGCTCGCGCGCGCGGGCGGCGACGCGATCGGCGAGGGGGCGGTCCGCCAGCGCCCGCTCGATCGTCTGCGCGAGGGAGTCGGGCTCCCCCGGCCGCGCGAGGAACCCCGTCTCCCCGTCGACGACGAGCTCCGGGATCCCCGACACGGGGGTGGTCACGACCGGGACGCCGCAGAGCATCGCCTCGAGGAGGAACGTCGGGATGCCGTCCCGGTCCCCGCTCGCCGCCACGACGCAGGGGAGGACCGCGAGGTCGCTCTGGAGGAGGAGCTCCCGGACGCGGTCGCTCGGCACGGGACCCAGGAACTCCACCCGTCCCCCGAGGCCGTGGCGCGCGACGAGCGCCTCGAGGCCCGGCCGTTCGGGGCCGTCCCCGGCGGCGATCCAGCGAAACGGGACCCCTTTCTGCGCGAGGCGCGCGAGGGCCTCGACGAGATGTCGGAGCCCCTTCTTCTCGACGAGGCGGCAGGCGGAGAGGAGGATCCCCCGCCCCGGCCGATGCGCCGAGCCTCCCCATCGGAGCGGATCGATCCCCCACGGGATGACGGCGATCCGGTCGGGGCGCTCGAGGCCGAGCTGTCGCCCCAGCCGCGCGCGCGAGTCGCGAGTCGTGACGCGGAAGAAGGTCGCCCGCCCGAACTTCTCGGCGAGCATCTTGAAGTCGTAGTCGAAGTCGAAGTCCTCGTACGCCGTGACGCTGAAGGGGCGGTCGAGGAGGAGGGAGGCGCCGAGCGCGACGTTGGCGGCGTAGGTCGACCCGTAGGAGTGGAGATGGCCCGCGCCCCCCTTTCGGAGGGCGTCGGCGAGTTCGAAGGCGTTGCCCGGATGGCGCGGCTCGCAGAAGGGGGCGCGCCCGAGGAGATCCCCGGAGGAGCCCCGCGGGCGGCGCGCGTAGAGGGCGAAGAGCGATCCCGTCCGTAGGGGCGCCCGGACCATCCAGCCGAACAGGGAGGCGTAGCGCGCGGCGATTCCGGGCCTCGGGACGAACCGGACCTTCCCGAGGAGGGAGGCGGCCTCCGGATGGAGGAACGGCGCGGCGCCGCGCTCGAGGCAGAGGACCTCCGCGTCTGGGCGGCGCTCGAGGATCGCCAGGATCTCCCGGTAGACGAACGTGTGGGAGACGTCGGGGAGCACCGGCACGACGTACGCCGCTCGCGGATCGCCCGGAGGGGAGGTCGGGGAGGCCTTCGCCTTCGAGCCCGCGAGGAGCGCGAGGACGCGCGCGAGGAGGCGGGCCGCGCCGTCGAGGAGCCGGAACCCCGCTGCCCGCAGCCCCTCCCGAACCCAGGAGGTCGCCCCCATCCGGTCGATCGTCCCGTCCTCGCTCAGCGTCCAGAGGCGGGCTCCCGGAAGGAGGGAGAAGACGAGAAGGCGCAGGAACGGGGCCGGCGCCTGCGGCTTCCCTGGGAACGGTACGACGACGGCTCCGTGCCGGCGCGCGGCGAGCCCGATCCACGCCCGGACGTCGGCCAGGCCGGGGAGTCGGCGCCCGCCGCGGCGCGCGACGATCTCCGCGACTCCGGGCGGAGCGACGCGGGGGCCGGCGCGGGGATCGGCCTTCGCGACGAGCGTGAGCGGCTCGCCGGGGAACCGCTCCCGGACGGACCGGATCGCCCGCTCGGCCCAGTCCGCGGCGGGAGGTTCGATCAGGAGGATGGACACCGGGGGAAGGTCCCTTCCCGGGTCCCGCGCGGCCTCACGGCGGGGATCCGGCCGCGGCGAGCTCCAGGGCGCGGGGGCTTCCCGCCGCGTCGGGGACGTAGCGGGGGGCCCGGCGCGCGACGAAGAGGAGGCCGAGGAAGTGGCCCAGGGTGTGGACGAGGAGGAGTTTCCCAATGTGGATCACGGCCGGCCAGTTCTTCCACCGGATCGATCCGACGAAGTCCTTCCAGTAGGTGCGGTAGCGCCACGCCTGGACCCGGAGCGCGACGCCGCTCCCCCGCAGGGCGAAGCGGGTGAACACGGTCGAGGCGCTCAGCATGTAGCGGTAGAGCTGCCGCTTGCTCTTCTCGAGCGGCATCCAGTTGTCGTGGTGGGCGAGGGCCTTCGGCGTGTAGAGGACCTTCGTCCCCGCCCAAAGGACCCGGAAGGTGAACTCCGCGTCCTCCCCTCCCCGCATCGGGGTCCCCGCGCCGAGCCACTCGAGGTAGAGGCCGAAGCGGGCGAAGAGCTCCCGGCGGAAGGCCATGTTGTTGCCGTGCCCGACCGCCTCGTGGGTGCTCTCCTCGAGGTTCCGGACGACGCGGCGCTCCGTCGACTCCATGACGGTCGGGCAGTGCTCGCCCGGCTTGCCCTTGCCGAGGGGGAGGACGCGGCCGTAGACGGCGCCGACCTCGGGGTCCGCGTCGAACTCCTCGAGAATCGCCCCGGGCCAGTCGGGCTCGGCGATGCAGTCGTCGTCCGTGAAGAGGACGACTCCGCCCGAGGAGGCCCGGATCCCCACGTTGCGGGCCCGGGCGAGGCCGCGCGTGGGGGTGCGGAGGTAGCGCAGGCGCGGGTCCCGGAAGGCCTCGACCGCCCGCTGCGTCCCGTCGTCGTCGCTCTGGACGACGACGAGGAGCTCCATGTCGGCGAGCGGGCTCGCGAGGATCGAGCGGACGCACGGCCCGATCTTCTCCCCCCGGTTCCTCGTGCAGACGAGGACGGAGATCCGCGGCGGCTTCCGGCGGGGGGGGCTCACCGGTAGCGCGCGCGGGCGATCACCCGCTCGTAGAGGGCGAGGGTCCGCTCGACGATCCGGTCCGTCGCGTAGCGCTCGAGGACGACCCTCCTCGCGCCGGCGCCGATCCGCTCCGCCTCCTCGGGGTTCTCCCCGAGGAAGCGCAGGCTCCGCGCGAGCGCCTCGACGTCCCCCGCCGGGACGTGGAGACCGCTCTCGCCGTGCTCGACCATCTCCACCGTCCCCCCCTGGTCGGTGACGACGACCGGCCGGCCGCAGGCCATCGCCTCGAGGCAGGCGTTCGGGAAGTTCTCGAAGGAGACGGACGGGACGACGCAGGCGTAGGCGGCCTGGTAGTGGGGGATCAGCTCCTCGAGGGAGAGGCGCCCGAGGAACCGTATGCGCGAGCGCGTCTCCTCCCGCAGCGGGAGGGTCGCGAGGTAGCCGTGGAAGGTGAGCGCCTCGCCGTTGTGGCCGAAGGTCGGCGTGTCGTGCCCGGCGAGGTGGAGCTCGAAGCCGGGGAGGTCCTTCGCGACGCGGTCGAACGCCTGGACGAGGAGGTCGACCCCCTTTCGCCGCTCGAGCCGCCCCGTGAAGAGGAAGACCTTCCCCTCCCGCCCATCCCGGGGGAGGGGCCGGTAGCGCTCGGGGTCGATCGGGTACTCGAGGAGCTCGATCTCCCCGCGCCGGCGCAGCCACCGGTCGAGCACGATCCGGGCCATCCTCCGGCTCGGGCTCGTCACGCGGGCGGCGAGGCGGACGGAGTTCTTCTCGAAGAGGTTGCAGAGCCGGATGTCCCGCGTCACCGGGATCTTGTTCAGGTGGCAGTTCACCTCCGTCGGGGTGTGGCACTTCACCACGACGGGGGTCGCCGACCGCAGCTGGACGAGGAGCGCCGAGCCGTAGTACTCGGGCGCCTCGACGAGGTGGATCGGGAAGGTCCGCTCGAGCCGGCGGAAGCGCTTCCAGGCCGCGAGCGCGAACTCCATCCGGCGGAGGAACTCGAGGCAGTGCTCCCGGAGGAAGGGGCGGACGCGCCCGTGGTAGAGCGCGCGCAACCACGGATGACGGGGGTCGAACCGGACGCGGTGGATCTCGAGGTTCCCCTCCCGCTTCTCCGACGGCGGCTCCCCCGCGCTCCCCGCGATCACGACGACCCGGTGGCCCGCGTCCGCGAGCCCCTGGGCGAGGTTGCGGTTGTAGGTGGCGATCCCGCCCCACCCCGTCTCGGGGGGGTACTCCTCCGTGATGAGGCAGAGCGTGCGCGGACCGGGCGTCGCGGCGCGATAGTGGGCCGAGCAGTCCTGCCCGAGGAGGCGCCGGTAGACGTAGTTCGTCCGCTCCCCGATCGACTCCCAGCGGAACGCGAGGGCCCGCTCCCGCGCGGCGCGCGCGCAGGCCTCCTGGTAGGGGGCGTCCTCCGCCATCCGCCGGACCGCCTCGACGGTCCCGTCGACGTCTCCCGGCGGGAGGAGGGACCCGCAGGCCGGATCGACGTACTCCGGGACGCCGCCGATCCGGGTCGTGACGACGGGCGTGCCGCAGGCCATCGACTCGAGGAGGGCCGTGTTCGCGGTCGCCCCCTTGAGGGGGAGGAGGAGCCCGCGGGCGCCGCGGTAGAGGGCGCGCAGGTCGGCGTCCGGGACGCCGGACCGGACCTGGGTGTTCCGGAGCCCCTGGAACTGGTCGAAGAACTTCTCGAACGTGACGATCTCGAACCGCACGCGGGGCTCGAGCTCGTTCACCCTCCGGATCGTCTCCCGCAGCACGTCGAAGTCGCGCAGCCACCAGCCGACGAAGACGAAGGTGGGCTCGGGCGCCCGCCGCCCCTCGGGGTCGGGCGTCCAGTAGTTCACGTCGACCCCGTAGGGGATGTGGAAGATGCGCGAGTCGGGGAGGAGGCCGCGCATGTAGGCCTCCTGGTCCCGGGAGAGGACGATCACGGCGTCCAGTCCGCGGATGTACGCCTTGTTCGGGACGAGGGGGTCGAGGATGTCGGGGGGCTGGTGGAAGGTCCCGACGAGGAGGTTGTTCCACCGGGCGGGGGAGCGGCTCGCGAGCCGCACGCTGTCCTCGGCGTAGAGGTAGTGGTACAGGCCCTTGTGCGGCACGAGGAGGCGGCCGCACAGCTCGAGCTCGGTGAAGAGGAAGTGGCGCTGGTACCAGGGGGAGTTGAAGGCGGGGACCTTCCGGATGAGGCGCTCGGGGATGCGGCGCGCGATCTCGTAGCCGAGCCCCGGGCGGTACGGCGTCCCCTCGACGTACTTCGCGAGCTGGTCGTAGCCGGAGTAGGCCGCGTGGTGGGGGATCCGGCGGAAGATGAGCCGGACGTTCACCTTCCCTCCTGCGGCCCGTTGTTCCGGGCCGCGCGCCGCCCCCGAAACCACCGCAGCACCGGGCGAAGGCGGAGCCGGTTGACGAACAGGTTTCCCGAGTACCACTCGAGGGTCCCGAGGAGGGCGCCGCGCTCCCGCTCGAGGTGCTCCCGCTCGCGCTGGACATGCGCCAGGTCCTGCACGTGCCGCTGCCGCTCCCGATCGATCTCGTCCATCCGGCCGCGCAGCGTGTGCATCTCCCGCTCGGCGGCCTTCACGCGCTCCTCCTCCTCCCGCTCGCGGTTCTCCAGAGTCACGCGCAGGTCGTCGACCTCCTTCGTGGCGACCTCCTCCCGCTGCTTCTTCTCCTTCTCGAGCTCCTCCAGCCTGCCGAGGAGGGACTCGATCTCCCGCGCGGCGGCCTGCGCCTGGGCGTTCGACTCCTCCTGGGCCGCCTGGAGCCGGGTCTGCATCTCCGCGTCGAGGCGGATCCGCTCCTCCTCGGCCGCCTGCGCCCGGGCCTTCATCTCTTCGTAGAGGCGGGTCATCTCGGCGAGCCGTCGCTCCAGGTCCGCCGAGGTCGAGGCGGTCCGCTCCCGCGCCTCGTCGAGGAACCGGAGGAGCTCCGCCTGGCTGCGCTCGAGCTCCTCCCGGTACGCGTCCCGATCGAGGATCCCCGCCCAGAGCTTCTGCCGCTCCTCCTCGGACCGCGCCGATCGGGCCCCCGCGTCCTCCGCCTTCCGCTCCGCGTCGATCGCCCTCGCGCCCAGGGCGGCGCCCTCCCGGCGGTGGCGATCGGTCCGGCCCTCGAGGACCTCGGCGACGTGGAACAGGGCCCCGGCCCGCGCGTCGCGATCCGCCACCGCGGCCAGCCGCGCGGGATCGAGGCCCGACTCCCGGAGCCGGGCGAGGGCGCGGCGCCCCTCGGCCGCCCGCGTCGCGAGCACGCGAAGCGCCGCCCTCATCTCGGGATCCTCGGCGTCCTCGAGCGCCCGGCCGGCGGCGAGACCCGCGAGAGCGAGGAGGGCCCCGTCGGCCTCCCCGTGCTCCGCGATCGGGCCGGCGAGGAGGGCGGCCGCCCGGTCGAGCGCGCGCCCCTCTTCCCCCCCCGCGACCCGACGCGCGAGGGCGGAGGCGAGGACCCGGTTCGTCTCGACGAGGAACCTCCAGTCCTCCTCCCGCTCGAACCAGACCGTGTTCCCCGAGTGAAGGCGGTAGGCGAGGAGCGGCTCCCGCAGGTGGAGGAGGGAGCCCTCCGCGGCCGCGTCGAGGAACACCTGCCAGTCGAAGCAGTACTTGAGGCCCCGGAGCCGGTCCGCGTGCGACCGCAGCCACTCCGTGCGGGCGAGGATGTTCGAGGAAGTCGCGAGGAAGTTGTGCCGGAGGAGCGGCTCGAGCATCCCCTCGCTCCCGGCGGCCCGGCGGCGGACCCCCTCGTACCAGCTCACCCACGCGGCGGTCTTCCGGCCGTCCCGGACGGCGGAGGCGGTCGCCGGGGTGAGCTCCCCCCCCTCCCCGTCGATCAGCGTCAGGTCGGTGGCGACGACCGCGGCGTCGGGCCGCCCCTCGAGCGACTCGAGGCAGCGCTCCAGGCGGGAGGGGTAGTAGAGGTCGTCCGAGTTGAGGAGCGCGACGAAGGGGGTTCGGACGGCCGGCAGGCTCGCGAGGATGCTGTTGCCGAGCCCGAGCCGCTCCTCGTTCACGCGCACCTCGACCCGTGGGTCTTCCACCGCGCGCGCCTTGTCCACTGTGGCATCCGGACTTCGGTCGTCCACCAGGAGGACCTTGAGGTCGGCTCTCGTCTGGGAGAGGACGCTCTCGATCGCCTCCCGAACGAAAGCCTCGTGCCGGTACGAGGGGATGAGGACCGTCACGGCTGCCCCTCCCTTCCCCTTCGGACCTCGCTTCGGGGGAGCGGGGGAGGGGGTGATCGGCCGGGGCCGCTCCATCGGGACGTGCAGGCCCAGGGCCTCGATCAGGGGGAGGAGGTCGCGCGCGACGGCGGGCTCCTCGAGCCGTGTCCGGTCCTCCCGGAGGATCCGCTCGCGCATCGAGGGGTCGAAGTAGAGGCTCCGCAGCGCCGCGTCGACGGCGGGCCCGGGCTGCCGGCGAGCCGCGAGCATGGCGAGCCACCGGAGGGAGAAGCGGTGGCGCGCGGCCTCGACGAACCCCTCGGCTCCGACGATCTCCCCGAGCCATCGGACCGCCGCCGGTTCCTCGGCGAGCCGCCAGAACTCCGCGAGGAGGAATCCGGTCGTCGCCTCGTCCTCGAGGACGGGATGACCCCACGGGGGGAGGCGGAGTTCCGCATTCGCGGGTCGCGGAGCGGGGTCGGCCCTCGTCGCCCGCGCCTTCTCGAGGAGGAGGTCCTCCAGGTCCTCGATGAACCTCGTCTCCGGGCTCGCCCCCCCGGGGAAGCGGTCGAAGTAGGCGCGGGAGAGGACGGCGCGGACGAATCCGAGGGAGGGAAGGGAGAGCTGCGTGAGGGGGCTCTCCCCCCCCTCCGGCTCCAGCCTGGGCCCCGTCGGCTCCGCGCCCCTGCGCATCCACCAGGCCTCGAACCACGTGTCGGGGCCGAGCACCCCCTCGGCGGGCGCGGTCGCGCTCCGGCGGGGGGAAGGGGCCCCGAGGGCGTGCTCGTAGAAGAGGAGGGATCGCCGGGCGACCTCGAGGTCCGTGAACCGCTCCTCCACCCTGCGCCGCGCGCTCGCGCCGAGGCGGTGCCGCAGCGCCTCGTCCGAGAGGAGCCTGTGGAGGTGCTCGACGTAGGAGGAGGGATTCCCTGTGGCGGCGAGGAGCCCGTCGACCTCGTGCCTCAGGAGCTCGGGGATCCCGCCGCAGTCGGAGGCGACGATCGGCTTTCCGGCGGCCATCGCCTCGAGGCAAGCGTAGGGAAGGTTCTCCCAGAGGCTCGTCAGAAGGAGGACGTCGGCCCGCTTCATCAGGGCCCGCACGGCCTTCGACTCGATCCGTCCGAGGAAGTGGACCGCGTGGAGGAGCTTCTCCTCCCGGAGGAAGGGGATCACCTCCGCCTCGCTGTAGCCTCCCTCGTCCTCTCCCGCGAGGAGGAAGGAGACCCGGTCGTTCCTCCGGAGGACCTCCGGGAGGATCTCGCGGATGAGGTGGATCCCCTTGCGCCGCTCGAGGCGGCCCGCGAAGAGGACCAGGAGGCGGTTCGCCGGGAGCCGGAACCTCTTGTCGACGTCGACCTCCGAGACGGCGTCGAAGAGTTCGAGGTCGATCCCGTACGGGATCACCTCGATCGGCCGGCGCACCCCCATCCGCGAGCGCACCTCCTCGGCGAGCCAGCGCGTGGGGCTCGAGAGCGCCCTCGCGCCCGAGATGGCGATCCGCTCGGCCATGGCGGTCAGCCGCCGATCCATGGCCGTCGTCGGATACATCCCCATGATCAGCTCGGCGGGGGAGTGGAAGCGGACGACCGTCGGCAGGTCGAGGAGGTGGTTGACGAGGAGCCCCTCCGCGCCGCACTCCGGCGCCTCGACCGCGTCGAAGCGCCCCGAGGCGAGGGCGCGCCGGAGGCTCGCATAGAAGTTCCTCGCGTTCGCGGCGCGGCTCCAGAACCACCGCCAGCGGTGCCTCTCCGCGGGCTCGAGCGCGCGGCGGAGGAAGGCGTCCTGCCGCCACCGGGTGACCGTCACCCCCCCTTGCCGGTAGGTCCAGCGCGCCGGCTTGTCGCTCCCCGCGAAGACGTGGACGTCGTGCCCGAGCTTCGCCAGGGCCCGGGACTGGTAGAAGGTGTAGGTCCCGATCCCCCCGAAACCGGTCTCGGGGGGGAATTCGTAGGAGAGGAGGGCGATTCGCATGGGGAGAGGCGCAACCCCGTGGCGATTCTAGGTCGCGGCCGAGGGGGCCGCACGGCCCGCAGGGGGCCGCGGGCGGCGCCGGCCCGACCGGATCGAAGGATCGGCCGTTTCCCCCCCCGACCTGCAGGCCCTTTAGGATCCGGAGTTTGCGCCAAAACGGGTCCGGACGAGGTCGAGGAGGCTCCGCGCCGCCTCCCGGTGGGAGAAACGCGCCTCGACCAGCCGGCGGCCGGCCGCGACGAGGGGGGCGCCCCCTCCGGCAAGGAGGCGTTCGAGGGCCGCCGCACCCGCCTCGGGCCGGTCGATGGGGAGATAGTGTTCGCCTGGACGGACGGGCAGGCCCTCGGCCCCGACGCTCGTCGTCAGGACCGGGCGGCCGAGGGCGAAGGCCTCGAGCACTTTCAGCCGGCTCCCTCCCCCGGAGGCGATCGGAGCGTAGAGGCAGGTCGCCTCCGCGTAGTGGGACCGCAGCTCGGGGACGAAGCCGACCGCCTCGGCTCCGGCCCGCCTCGCGAGGGCGGCGACCTCCCCGCTCGAATCCGCCCCCAGGATCCGGCACCGCAGGTCCGGGCGCCTCCCCCGGAGGACGGGAAGGTGCTCGAGCAGCAGCGAACGCGCCGCCTCGAGGTTCGGGGGGTAGTCGAGGGAGCCGACGAAGAGAAGGAGCGGGGAGTTGAGGTCCGCAGGGGGAAGGAGAGGGAGGCGGTCGAGATCGACGCTGTTCGGCACGACCTCCACGGCGGCGCCCGGCGCGAGGCGGAGGAGTCGGCTCTGATCCTCCTCGGAGGCGACGATCGAGAGGCGGGCGCGGGACGCCGCGCGTCGCTCCAGGCTCCCGAGGAGCCGGGCCTCGATCGCGCTAGATACGCGCGCCGTCCAGGGCTCCCTTCGGGCCCGGGGACGGGAGAGGACCGACGACTCGACGTTCTGGAAGTTCACCAGGAGGGGGGGAGGAGGGACTCCGGCGAGCGGGGGGAGACTCCACGTCGAATCGGCGAGGAGGAGATCCCACCGATCCGACGAAGCCGCCTGGCGCACGCGGGCGGCAGCGGCGGGGTGCCATCTCCGTTCGGCGAGATCGGAGCGCGAACGCAGCCACCGGAACGCCTTCGCCGACCGGGAGCGCGGCGGGGAGCCGGGGAGAGTCTCGACCCGGGCCGCGATCTTTCCGAGGGCGGCGGCGCGGCGCTCCTCTCCTCCCCCCCCCTCGGGAGCCAGGAGGTGAACCTCGTGCTCGCCGCAAAGGGCCCGCAGGAACGCGAGGGACCGGATCCGTCCCCCGTGGTCGGGGGGATAGGGGAGGTAGGGGGCGAGGAAGAGGATCCTCAACGGCCGCGGAGGATATCGGAGGGGGAGTGCCCGGCTGTGTCCCGCGGCTGGAGGGGGGTGTATCGTGCCTCGTTCACGTCCCGGGCGGCAGCGGCGCGTGGGGCCGCGGCGCGCCGCGATGGAGGCGAAGATGCGATTCCTGCGCATGCGCCGGACGTACGGCCTGGCGGTTGTCCTTGCCGGAGCGTTCCTCGGGAGGGAAGGGGCCGCCGTCGGATCCGGGGACGGCCCCGCGACGTACGGAGGCGGCCGCGTCTCCCTCCGCCTGCCGATCGGCTTCGTCGAGAACCGGGGCCAGTGGGGCGAGAGCGTGCGCTTCCTCGCCCGGCGGCCGCGGGAGGTCGCGCGGCTCGAGCGCGACGCCCTCGCCGTTCACCTCGACCGCTCGACGGAGGGCCGCGCGCGCGGGCTCTTCGTCCGACTCGTCTTCGAGGACGCCCGCCCGGCGAGGCTGAGCGGGGAGGACCGGCAGGAGGGGGTTCACAGCTTCTTCCAGGGCGCCGACCCCTCGAAATGGCGCGCAGGTCTTCCGGGATTCGCGGGGGTCTTCTACGAGGGCCTCTACGAGGGGATCGACCTCCGCGTCCGGGAGGAGGCGGCGCGACTCGAGTACGACCTCGTCGTCGCCCCCGGGGCCGACCTCGCCCAGGTCCGGGTCCGCTGCGAGGGAGTCGACGGGATCGAACTCCAGGACGACGGCTCCCTTCACCTCCGGACGCCGCTCGGGATCCTGCGCCAGAGCGCTCCCGTCACCTGGAGGGTGATGCCCGACGGGGCCCGGCGCCCCGTCCAGTCGACGGTGCGTCTCCTTGGCGGCACTCGCTTCGGCTTCGGTGTCGCCGACGCCGAACCGGACCTGCCCCTCGTGATCGATCCGGGGCTCGAGTGGTCGACCTTCGTGGGGGGGACGGGAGGGGAGGTGGCGACCGGGGCGGCCCTCGACGCATCGGGAACCGTGACGGTCTCCGGATGGTGCATGTCCACCGACCTCCCGGTGACCCCCGGAGCCTACGACGCGACGTACAACGGCACGGGGACGATGCCCTACTCCGTGGGGGACGTCATGGTCGCCCGGCTCCAGCCGAACGGGGCCGCGCTCGTCTACGCGACCTACCTCGGCGGGGCCGAGAACGACTTCCCGCAGGAACTCGTCGTGGACGGCGCGGAGGCGATCGTCTCGGGGTGGACGACCTCCGCGAACTACCCGACGACGCCCGGCTCGTTCGACACGACCATGAATGGAGTCGGGTTGGGATACCAGTTCGGGGGGGGGGACCTATTCATCTCCCGCCTGAACGCGGCGGGGACGGCCCTCGCCTTCTCGACCTACATCGGGGGGAACGACCTCGAGTACGTCTCGGCGATGGGGCTCGGCGCCGACGGATCGGTCACGGTCGGGGGGCACGTCCACTCGCCCGATTTCCCCCTCACGCCGGGCGCGTACTCGACCACCTTCGCCGGCGGCTCGGACGCCTTCCTGACCAGACTGAACGCGGCGGGAATCGGGCTCGCGTTCTCTACGTACTTCGGCGGCACCATGGGGGAGGAATACGTCTACTCGATCCGGGTCGACGCGGCGGGGGTGTCGACGTTCGGCGGGACGACGGGATCGTCGGACCTCCCGGTCACCCCGGGCGCGTTCGACACGACGTTCAACGGCGGGGTCCCCGGCTCCCACATCGAGGAGGGCTTCGTCGGGCGGATGAACGCGGCGGGATCGTCCCTCCTCTGGTCGACCTTCCTCGGGGGGACGCTCGACGACATCGTCCGCGGGGTCGATTCCCACCCCGTCTTCGGCGTGACCGTCTGCGGGGAGACGGGCTCGACGGACTTCCCGACCACTCCGGGCTCGTTCTCGCAGGCCAATGCGGGG
>CBRGOK010000021.1:0-15064 GCA_967798035.1 uncultured bacterium | reverse complement strand
GTCCTGGTCGCGGCCGTCCGCGGGCGAGGGGAGGACCTGGTGCAGGGACGCCTGAATCCCGAGCGCGTCGTCCTCGACCGGGAGACGCTCGCCGTGGAGTCGGGGAAGGCGGAGTTCCCCGCCGAGGAGGTGGGCCGACTCGCGCTCCGGGTCGAGGCCTTCTTCGGGCGGCCCCAGGACATCGAGTGGGCGATCGCCGACGGGCGGGTCCACCTCCTGCAGTCGCGCGACATCACCTGCCCGCCGGGCGTCGCCGAGGTGCGCGCCCTGCACGAGCGGGAGCGGCGACGGCTCCAGGCGCGCGCGGCGGGGCTCCCCGCGGGGGAGCCCCTCTGGAAGTCGACGGCCCTCACGGAGGACCTCCCCCGGCCCACGGAACTTTCGCTCTCCCTGATGCGGGCGTTGTGGGGCCTTGGAGGGGCGGTCGAGGCGGCGTGCCGCCGGCTCGGCCTGCCCTACGACGCCCGCGTCCATCCCGAGGAGGTCGTCGAGACCGTCTTCGGTAGGCTCTACGTCAACGGTGCGGCCGAGGCGCGGCTCTTCCCCCGCCGCGCCCGCCTCTTCTCGGCGTGGCGGATCGAGCGCGAGCGCCGAGTCCTCGAGGGGCGCTTTCGCCAGGCGGTCGCGCCCCGGATCGAGCGCTTCGTGCGCGAGGAGTTCGTCCTCGACCTCGGGCGCATGGACGACGCCTCCCTCTTCGAGGCGGTCCGCCGGCGCTGGCGGACGCTCGTCGCGGACCACTACGTCGAGGCCGAGGTCGTGAACGTCCTCGCGGACTGGAGCCACCGGGTCCTCGAGAAGGACCTCGCCGGCACGGACCTGCGCCCCGCCGACTTCCTCGTGGGGAAGGCGCCCGGGGCCTCCGCGCGGGCGAACGCCCTCCTCCTCGAGGTCGCCCAGGGGAACGCCCCGCTCGCCGCCTACCTCGCGGCCTTCGGCCACCGCGCCGAGGTCGACTTCGAGCTCGCCTCCCCCCGCTTCGTCGAGGTCCCCGAGAAGATCGAGCGGCTGCTCGAGGCCCTCCGGGGGATGAAGGGAAACGGGTCCCCCGGCCGGAACGGGAACGGCCGCGCGAGCGCCTCGCCGGCGCGGGCGGCGGCGAACGGGACGGAGGGGCTCGACGCCCGCACCGCCGCCTTCGTCGATGCGCTGCCGCGGGTGCGCCGCCGCCTCTTCGCGGAGAAGGTCGCCTTCCTGCGCGCCTACGAGACGCTGAAGGAGGACGCCAAGGATCTCTGCGTCCGCGAGATCGCGCTCCTGCGGGAGGCGTTCCTCGAGATCGGCCGGCGCCGGGGGCTCGACGGGGAGGTCTTCCACCTCTCCTTCGAGGAGGTCCTCTCGCTCGAGGATCCGTCCGTGCGTCCCGACGCCCGCGCGAGCGTCCGGCGCGCCCGCCGGGACGCCTTCGAGGGGCTCGACCTTCCCCCGACGGTGTGCCCGCGCGATCTCGATTCCATCGCTTCCGAGAACATCGGGGGTCCCGCGAGCGAGGGAAGCCCTAACGGGCAGCTCGCGGGACTCGCCGTTTCCAGGGGCCGGAGCGCGCGCGGACGCGCCCGCGTCGTGCGCTCGCTCGAGGACCTCGGCGCGTTCCGTCCCGGCGAGATCCTCGTCGCCCCCTACACCGAGCCCGCCTGGAGCGTCGTCTTCCCCCGCGCGGGCGGGGTCGTGACCGAGGTCGGGGGGACGCTCTGCCACACGGCGATCCTCGCCCGGGAGTACGGGCTCACCGCGGTCGTCGGCGTCGCCGGCGCGACCCGCGCCATCCGCACCGGCGACCTCGTCCGGATCGATCCGGACGGCTCCGTCGTGATCGAGGAGGGGACTCCCCCCGCCGGACCCGTCCCGCCGGCTCCGCCCGACGCGCCGGGGGTCGGCGCGTAGTCGACCGAGCGGTCAGGCGGAGGGGCGGGCCTCCTCGCCTTCCGCCTCCGCGCCGCGGGGGGCCGCGAGGAGGCTCGGCTCCCCCTCGACCGGCTCCGCCCGGGGAGCGGCGACGGCCGCCGGAAGGAGCGGCTCCGCGGGCGCCGCCGGGACCTGGAAGGAGAACGTGCTCCCCCGATTGGGGACGCTCCGCACGCCGATCCTCCCCCCGAGCCGCTCGAGGATCGCGCGAGAGATGGAGAGCCCGAGCCCGGTCCCCCTCGGCTTCGCGACGAGGGGGTCGCCGATCTGCGTGAAGCGCTCGAACACCCGCGGGAGGTCCTCCGCCGCGATCCCGACGCCGGTGTCCCGGACCTCGACGACGCACCAGAGGCGGTCCCCGTCCGGCCCGACCTCGGTCTCCCCGCGCGTCTCGACGGTCACCTTTCCGCCCGGGGGGGTGAACTTGACCGCGTTCGACACGAGGTTGACGAGGACCTGCACGACGCGCTGCCGGTCGGCGAACATCGCCGGCGTCTGCGGGGCGCACTCCAGGCGCAGCTCGACCTTCGCCTTCTCCGCGACGGCGTGGAAGTTCGATCCGACCTCCCTGGCGAGGCCGATCGCGTCGACCCGCTCGAGGCGGAACCGGACCGCGCCCCCCTCGAGGCGCGAGATGTCGAGGATGTCGTTCACGAGCTCGGACATCCGGGCCGATTCCCGGTGGATGATCTCGAGGAACTCCTTCTGGATCTGGACGTCCTCGGGGGGGGAGGAGAGGAGGATCTCCGTGAAGGCGAGGATCGAGGAGAGGGGGGTGCGCAGCTCGTGGGACACGGAGGCGATGAACTCGTCCTTCATCGACGCCTGCTCGAGCTCGAGAGTCACGTCCCGCAGGACCGCCACGGAGCGGATCCGGCCCTGTCCCCCCCCCGCCACGCGCCCCAGGCTCCAGCGCACGGTCCGGCGGCCGACCTGGGTCGTGAAGGTGCGGGAGGGCTTCCCTTCCTCGGGGAACGCGGAGGCGCTCCCCTTCCCCTTCTCGTCGGACGGGATCGGGAGGAACTCCTGGATCGACCGGCCGAGGATCCCCTCGGGGGGCCCGAGGACCCCCGCGATCGCCCCGTTCGCGAGCACGACCTTGCCTTCGTCGTCGGCGACGAGGACCCCCTCGCCGAGCGACTGGAGGATCGACTCGAGCTGGAGGTAGGCGGCCCGGACCGTGTCGAACTGGGTGCGCAACGCCCGGTCGCGCTCCTCGACCGCCCCGCGCGCGCTCGAGAGGGCCCCGGCGAGCACGGCGAACTCCGCCTTGCGGGAGAGGTCGATCGGTGGCGGATCCTCCCCGGCTCCGAACGCGCGGGCGTAGGCGGTGAGCTCCCGGATCGGCAGGAGGATCAGCCGCCGGAGGGTCCCGAGGAGCCAGAGCACCACGAGCCCGGTGAGCCCCCCGGTCACCCCCATCACCCAGACGCTCGCCCGTCCGAGGAATCCGTCGATGCGCGCCGTGCGGTAGGCGATCGTGAGACGGCCGAGGTCGCGCGTCCGCTTGTCGTCGATGCGCGCCGTGAGGGCGCGCTGCACCCACACCTCGCCCGACAGGACCTGGGGTCCGAGGAGCGTGCCGGCGACGAGGCGCCCCTCCCGCCCGATGAGCTCGATCGCCCGGATGTCCGGATCCCCCTTCAGGATCCCGGCGACCGCGCGCTGCACCTCGGGCCAGTCGTTCGAGAGCATCTTGTCCTGGGCGAACTTCTCGAACTGGTTGGCGAGCCCTTCTCCCGTCCGGACGAGCTGGTCGCGGAGGAGGCCGCGCGCCTCCCGCAGGAGGAAGAAGCCCGCCGCCAGGATGAAGGGAACGATCCCGGCGACGAGGAGGACGAGCCTCGCCGGGAGCGACATCCCGCGCTCCGAGCGGTCCGACGCCCGGAGGACCTCGCCTCCCCGAAAGGTCACTTTCCGGGGGGGGCGGGGGGCGCCGGATCCTCGGTCTCGGGACCGAGGAACCGGGCGAACTGCTCGTACTCGGCCGGGTCCTTCGCGGCGCTGAATCCGCTCAGCTTCGCCTCGATCCCGGTCAGGATGGCGCGGTGCTCGGGACGGGCGACGTCGAGGGCGAGGAGCGCCTTGCGCACGGCCTCGATCTTCCCCTGCTCGAGCCCGTACCGGGCGTAGACCGGCTTCGAGGGAGAGGGCTCCGTGAGCGCGAGGATCCGCAGGCCCTTGTCCTTGTACTTCTCCGCCGTCGGGGCCTTGCAGGCGCCCGCGTCGAACTCGCCGTTGAGGACGGCGAGGGCGACGTCGTCGTGGCTCTTGAGATGGACGGGGTCGCCGGCGAGACGGACGCCCGCGTCCGCGAGCATCTTCCGGGGGACCTGGGTCCCCATCGTCGAGCGGCGGTCCCCGAACGCGAAGGTCTTCCCGGAGAGGTCCTGGATCGAGCGGAAGGGGGCGTCCTGCCGGGTGACGATCGCTCCCCGGAACGTCGTCTCCTTCTTCTCCCCCTCCTGCTCGACGGCGACGAGGACCGGAGCGCGGGACTTCTCCTCGAGGAGGAGGTGGCCGAAGGCGCCCGCGCCGCTGCGGAAGAGGTCGACCTCCCCCTTCCGGATCTTCTCGATCCCCGCGGAGTAGGAGGGGGCGACGTCGAGCTCGACCTGGTAGCCCGTCGCCTCCGTCAGGTACTCGCACAGCGGGAGGAACTGACGGTACATCTCCGTCGGACTGTCGGAGGGGTAGAGCCCGAAGACGAGCCGGCCCCGCGGGCCCCCCGGGTTCCGGGTCGGCTTGCCTTCCTGGCCGGGGAGGGCCAGCGCTCCGACGAGGGGGAGGATCGCCGCGAGGAAGGGATGACTCATCGAGGCCTCGGTCGCCGGGAGGGCACGAAGCTCGCGGCCCCGTTATCGACCTCCTGTCCCCCCGCCTTGACCGGCCCCCGCCGGTCCGGGCGCCGACCTATTCCGCCTCCTCCGAGACGAAGTTGGGATCGAAGTCGTAGACGTAAGAGAGCGTCTCGCGGTTGACGATGACGTAGGGGAGCCCCTGCAGGATCTCGAGATCCTTGTCCCCCTCGAGGCGCACCCCCCGGATCTCGGGCGCCTCCATGACGAAGAAGCGCCGGGCGCCGTCCGTCGGCTCGTAGGCGTTCGGGCGCACGCGCCCGGAGACCTCGAGGTTGCTGCGCCCCGCGTGGAAGGCCCGGATCCGCACCGATTCCCGGTCCTTCGCGAGCGAGGCCTGGAAGAGGTCCCCTCCCACGTCGACGAGCTCGTGGGCGAGGACGATCTCGTCGAGGCGGACGTGCACGCGAGGGGTGATGACCCGCTCGCGGCTCTGGAGGTCGACGAGGGTCGCCTCGCGGACGGGGACGAAGAGGCGCCGGGCGTCGTCGAGGACCTTGCTCAGCCGGGCGTACTTCCCCTCGACCCTCCCCTTGATGAGGAAGGTGTCGGTCACGAACAGGTCGGCGACGATCGTCACCACGGCTTGCGTCCTCCGCGTCCCCCCCGCTCTCGCGCCACCGCCGGCCGCAGCGTCCCGACGAGGTGGAGGGAGCCGAGGGCGAGCACGACGCCCCCGCGGCCCGCCCGCTCCGCGGCGACCTCAAGGGCGCGGCGGGGATCCTCCTCCACGAAGGGGAGCCCTTCCTCGCGGGCGACCGCGGCGAGGGCGGGCAACGACGCGGCTCGGGGAGTCGCCAAGGCAGTGAGGACGACCGTATCGGCCCGACCCCGGAGGCGGCTTGACATCCCTCGCAGGTCCTTGTCGCGCTGGGCGCCGAAGACAATCACCCGTCGGCGGCCCGGGAAGGCCCCCTCGAGGCTCGCGAGCGCCGCCTCGACCGACTCGGGGGTGTGGGCCCCGTCGAGGACGATCGGGGGCTCGCCCGGGAAGACCTCGAACCGGCCGGGCACCGACAGCCGAGGCGCCGCGGCCGCCAGGTGGGCGTGGAGGTCGAATCCGGGGAGGACCCCCCGCTCCTGCGTCGCTTCGAGCGCGGCGACGGCGAACGCGAGGTTCTCCGCCTGGAAGAGCCCGCTCCCGGGCAACGCGACGGGTCCGTACCCACCCTTCCAGGTTCGCAGTCCGACGCGGAGCGCCCCCGTGGTCCGCTCGACCGATTCGACGGCGAACTCCCGCCCTAGCCGGAGGAGCCGCGCCCCCTGGTCCCGGCAGGCGGCCTCCAGCACGGGGAGCGCCTCCCCCTCGAAGCCCGTGACGACGGGGATCCCGGGCTTCACGATCCCCGCCTTCTCGCGCGCGATCTCCTCGATCCGATCCCCGAGGACCTCGGTGTGCTCGAGGGAGACGTTCGTCAGGACGCAGACCTCCGGCTCGACGACGTTCGTCGAGTCGAGGCGCCCGCCGAGCCCGACCTCGACCACCGCCCACTCGACCCCGACCCGGGCGAAGTGGTCGAACGCGGCCGCGGTCAGCACGTCGAAGGTGCTCGCCCTGCCGGCCTCCCCGCCGGCCTCCGCGACGCGCGCCGCGCGCCCGACGGCGCCGGCGAACGCCTCCGCGCCGATCTCCTCCCCGTCGACGACGATCCGCTCGGTCACCCGCTCGAGGTGGGGAGAGGTGTAGAGCCCGACCCGCCGTCCGGAGGCGCGGAGCACCTCCGCGAGGAAGGTCGCGGTCGAGCCTTTCCCCTTCGTCCCCCCGACGTGGAGGACGCGGGCGCGGCGCTGCGGCTCCCCGAGCGCCGCGACGAGGGCCCGCGCCGGACCGAGGTCGGGCCTCCACCCCCCGCGCGCGCGGCGCTCGAAGTCCTCGCGCGTCCGGAGGAAGGCCTCGGCCTCGGCGAAGGTGCGGAACACGGGCCCGAACGATAGCGCCGCGCCTCCCGGCGCCCGGCCCCGGTCCCGCTACTTCGCCTCCCCCTCCGCCGGGGCGGTCGCGGGCCGCGACTCGGCGCCCACCTCGACCAGCTCGAGGGGCGCCCGGGGTCGGATGTGGGAGAAGAAAGTCGACTTCTGCCGGTCGTAGACGACCTTCCCGTTCACGATCGTGAACTCGACGAAGGTCCGGTAGTCGAGGAGGTCCCCCGAGGTCACGATGAGGTCGGCGTCCTTCCCCGGATCGATCGAGCCGAGCCGGTCCTCCACGCCGAGGACGCGCGCGGCTCCGAGGGTCACCGACTCGAGGGCCGCCTGCTCCCCGAGCCCTCCCCGCATCGCGAAGGCCGCGTCGAGGGGGAGGGTCATCAGGTCGCGCCCCGCGACCCCTCCCGTGCTCACCATCGAAGTCGGCGGGAGGACGGCGATCGGGACGCCGGCTCCGTGCAGGATCGCCGCGTTCTCGATCGAGGAGCCGGTCGGGCGGTTCGTGTTCCGGTCCGGCCGCACCTTCGCCCGCGGCGTGACCACGCAGCGGATGCCGCGCCGGGAGATCTCGGGCGCGATCGTCCATCCCTCGTGGGCGCCGTCGACCACGGCGTCGAACCCGAAGTCGTCCAGGAGCTCGCAGATCGCGAGGAGGTCGTCGGCGGAGCCCGCCTGGAGACGGGCGGGCAGCTCGCGGCGGAGCAGCTTCAGGTGGCTCTCGTCGACCCCCTGCTTGGAGGGCTCCTTCGCCTGCGGATCGGCCTTCTTCGCCTCCTCCCACTCCCGCATCCGGCGCAGGTAGTCCCTCGCCTTCTCGAGCTTCTCGCGCACCTCGAGGCGCTGGACCGGGTTCGACGCCGAGTAGGCGAGGGAGACGAACGCGGTCTCCTTGACGAGCACCCCCTCGATATCCCCAGGGATCACCTTGCCGACGGCGGTCCCCGCGCAGACGGTCGTGACGCCGGAGGCGGCGGCGAGCTGGACGGCGAGGGAGAAGGGATCGACCGAGTCGGCGGGATTCCCGCCCCCGCCGCTCAGGGGGGAGCCGAGGATGCCGCCGGAGCTCACGGCGACCAGGCCCGGGTAGACCCGCATCCCTTTGGCGTCCAGGACCTTCGCCCCTTTCGGGACCTCGAGGTCGAGGCCGACCTTCCAGATCTTGCGGCCGCGGCAGAGGACGGTCCCTCCGCGGATCGTCGCGCCGCCGACCGTGTGGACGTCGCCGCCGACGATCGCGAAGACCTTCTCCTCCTCCTTCTTCTTCCGTTCCTCCTCGTCCTTCTTCCTCTGCTCCTTCCGCTCCTTGCGGGTCGGGGCGGGCTTCGATTCCTGGAACGGAGCCGGGGCGAGGAGCGCGGCGAGGAGGAAAGGGAGGAGCGTCACGGCGCGGCCTCGAAGACGAACTCCCCCTCGAACAGGACCTTCCGCAACCGTGCCCGGGCGTCGAGGGGGTCGCCGTCGAAGAAGAGGAGATTGGCGTCCTTCCCCTCCTCGATCGAGCCGACGCGGTCGGCGACGCCGAGGAGCTCGGCCGGGGTGAGGGTCATCGCCCGCAAGGCGACGTCGCGAGGGAGACCCGCCTTCACGACCTCTCCGACGAGGAAGGGGTAGGACTCGTAGCCCTCGAGGGTGGGGGGGCTCGGCGCGAAGGCGATCCTGACGCCCGCCCGGGAGAGGATCGCCGCGGCGTTCACGCGGTTGCGCGTCTGCGGCTCGAAGCGGATGTCGGGCGGGAGGACCGCCGTCTCCTTCGCCTGCCCCATGCGGTCGGCGACCTGGTAGAGCATCGGGGACACGACGAGCACGGCGTCGAACTCGAAGTCCTCGACCGCGTCGCGGAAGTGGAGGTACTCGCCGGGCCCCGAAAGGGCGACCAGCGCCCGCGTCTTGCGCTCGAGGAGGCGGACGAGGGGCTCGACCTTCGGGTCGAGTGGGGCGGGCCTCGTCTCGGGGGCGGGGCGCGTCGCGGGCTGCGTCGAGGGCTGGGTCGACGGGGCGCTCGCCGGCCTCGACTCGGCCTTCCGGCGATCCTCCGCCGCCTTCTCGAGCTTCTCCAGCTCGCGCTCGGCCCCCTGGAGAGCTTGTCGGATCTGCTGCTTCGAGGGGGTGCTCGCCTCGAAATCGACGGCGAGGAAGGCGTCCGGGACGAGGGCCATCTCCGAGGCCCGGGATCCCCGGGGCCGGAGGATCGCTCCCCGTCCGGAGATCCCGCCGCCGTACGGAGCGACCGCGATCGTCGTGGCACCGCGCTCGAGGAGCTTCCTCCAGAGCGGGTCGTGGGGATCGAGCTCGTCCATCGCCCGGAGGTGGGGATTCGACCCGCGGGCCCTCCCCGGGCTCATCCCGAGGCGGGACCAGGGGATCACCCAGCCCGGGACGGCGACGAGATCGCCCGCCTCGACCACCTTCGCCCGCCGCGAGACCGGGACGTTGGGCCCGACCGTCGCGATCCGCCCTCCCTGGACCAGGATCGTCGCCCCCTCGATCGGCCCCTGGCTCACCGTCTCGGCCCGCTTCACCCGGATCGCGAGGAGCGGGCCCTCCTCGGGCGGCCGCGGGGCGGAGGCGGGAGCCGAGGCGGGCTTCGTCTCCTGCAGGAGGAGGGCGGCGAGGAGGAGCGGGATCACCGGGGCTCAGTACCGCTGCCCGTCGCGGCGGCGGTCGTAGACGATCTCCCCGTCGATCACCACCGCCTCGATCGGCGTGCGCGCGTCGAAGGGGGGGCCCGCCTTGATCACGAGGTCGGCGTCCTTCCCCGGGTCGAGGGAGCCCACCCGGTCGGCGACGCCGATCGAGCGGGCGGGCTCGATCGTGCACCCCTTGAGGCAGAGCTCCTCGTTCGCCCCGAACCGGGAGGCCATCGCCCCCTGGACGAAGAGGTCCTCCTGCGGGACGACGCCGGCGTCCGTGTTGATCGAGATCTTCCGGCACCCGGCGCGCTCGTAGGCCTCGACGATTCCGTAGAAGCGGGCGTCGGCCTGGAAGGTCCAGTCGAACATCCTCGGCCCCAGGTTCGTCGGCAGGTCGCGCCGGGCGAGCTCCGGGGCGACGGCCATCCCGTTGAAGCAGCCGTGGGAGACGACCGCGTCGACGTCGAGCTCGTCGCCGAACATCCGCGCCGTCGCCATCACGTCGCGGTCCCCGGCCGTGTGGATGAGGACGGGGGTCTTCTTCCGGAAGACCTGGACGAGCATCGCGAGGTCGGGGGGGATCGGCTTCCCGGGGTTGCGCTCGAGCTCGGCGAGGAGGGCCCGCGTCCGGGCGAAGAGGCGCCGCAGCATCCACGACATCCCCATCCGCGAGGCGCCCAGGTCCCCCGAGGCGCGCTCGGGGTTCCACGCCTGCGCGATCTTCATCGCGCCGGGCTGCCGCAGCACCATCTCCTCGACGGTCTCGGCGTCCTTGAGCTTCAGGAGCACGCCGAAGCCCGAGAGGTTCGTCCCGCTGCCGGGGATCGCGAGGATCGTGGTGACGCCCCCGGCGACGGCGTACTGCATGTCCTCGTTCCAGGGGACGACCGCGTCGAGCACCCGGAACTCGGGGTTGTCCGGGTGGACCATGTCGTTCGTGTCCCCGAAGCCCCCGGCGTGGATGTGGGAGTGGAGGTCGACGAAGCCGGGGAAGACGAAGGCCCCCGGGTAGTCGAGGACCTTGTAGTCCGGGGGGATCGGGAGGTTCCGGCCGACCGCCTCGATCTTCCCGTCCCGGATCAGGACGACGCCGTCGTCGACGGGCCCGATCGTCTCGCTCACGGGGAGGATCTTCCGCGCGCGGACGGCGAGGCGAGGCGTCGGCTCGCGCGGGATCCGCCGGGCCCGGCCCGGAGGCGGGGAGGCCCCGGGCGCCTGGAACCGCGCGCACCACTCCTCCCCGTCGTCGTGGGAGAAGGGGTCGTCGGGGGCGACCATCGCGCCGTCGTCCCCCCACTCGAAGGGGGGGGGCTCGGAGAGCTGGGGGGGGGAATCGGGCACCTGCAGGGCGAGGAGGAGGAGGGGGAGCATGTCAGGAGCGCCTCCCTTCCGAGGCGACGGCGGGACGGGGGTCCGCGGGCGCGGTCACGGGGTCCGCTCCAGCACTTCGCCGTCGGCGACGACGGCGAGGATCCGTGAAGAGGGGTCGAAGGGGTCGCCGCTCCACACGACGAGGTCGCCGTCGCGCCCCGCCTCGAGCGAGCCGACGCGGTCGTCGATCTTGTAGAGCCGCGCCGGGTGGATCGTCACGGCCCGGAGCGCCTCGCCCGGATCCATGCCGCGGGCCACCGCCGCGAACGGAGCCAGGGGGAGGTCCCGCGTCCCCCCCTCGGCCTCCGTCCGGAAGGCGACCGGCACGCCCGCCCTCGCGAGGCGGTCGGGGAGGTTCACCTCCTCCTTCTCGACGCGCCGGACGAACTCGGGCGGGACAACGACGCCGACCCGCTTCGCGGCGAGATCGGCCGCGATCCTCCACGCCTCCTCGGCCCCGAAGAGGACGACGGGGAGGCCGAACTCCGCGAAGACGCCGAGGGCGGCCTCGATCTCGTCCGCGCGACCCGCGTCGACGAGCGCCACGGTCTCCTTCTTCAGGAGCTTCCGGAAGGGCTCGAGGTCCTCGTTGAGCGGCGGCTCCTCGGGCCCCTTCTTGCGCTTCGTCCTCGCGGCCGCCGGGGTCTCCTTCTCGGTCCGCGTCATCTCGAAGGTGACGGAGCCCATCGGCCCGCTGACGGTCCCGGCGAGGTGGTCCTCCCGGTCGAGGGTCGCCTCGACGCGCGTCGGGCCGAACCGGGTCGTGAACGAGACCGTCAGCTTCCCCTCCTCGAATTTCCCCCCGGAGAGGGGGATCTCCGCGGGCTGGAGGTCGGGGACGGAGACGCTCCCCGAGACCTCCGTCCCGGCGAGCCTCATCTTCACGACGACCTTGATCGGCCGCGGCATCGGGGGGGCCTGGATCGTCCCCTCCCAGGTCCCGGTGATCGGGTCGGGCTTCTTCGCCTCCTCGACCGGCGCGGGCTTCTCCTCCTTCTTTTCCTCCCCCTTCGCCTTCTCCTCCGCCGCCTTCTTCACCTCCTCGGCGTAGCGGTCCCAGCGCTCGGCGTATTCCTTCGCCGACTTGAGGAGGGTGCGCATGGCCTCCGGCCGGGCGGCGCGGTCCCCGCCGCGCCAGTCGAGGCGGATCGCCGCCGTCTCCCTCACGATCTGGGAGGGGCGCGACCGCGCGCCCGTCTTGACGGCGGCGACCTGGGAGCCTCCCCCCGACGCGCCGACGGGCCCCATCAGGATCGTCGTCACGCCCGCCCCCGCGGCCTCCAGGAAGCCGCGCTTCCCCGGCGACGAGGCGAGGGCGACGGGGACGCCCGCGCTCGGGACGGTCCGGTCTCCCTCGAGACCGAGGTGACTGTAGCCGTCGATCAGACCCGGGGTCACGAAGCCCCCCGGCCCGGCGTCGATGACGCGCGCCCCGGGGGGGTGGGGGACCGTCGGCCCGACGGCGGTGATCCTCCCCTTCTCCACGAGCACGGCGCCCTCGCGGATCGGGGGCCCCGAGGCCGTGAAGACGGTGCCCGCGCGGACGACGAGGGCCTCGGACCGCGGGCGGGCGAAGACGCGTTCCCCGCGGACGTAGACCTCGAGGGCGTGGCTCGTCGGGGCGAAGGGCTCGCCGGAGAGGACGACGAAGTCGGCGTCCTTCCCCGCCTCGAGCGACCCGACGCGGTCGCCGACGCCGAGGATCTGCGCCGCCTGGGAGGTGACCGCGCGCAGGGCGAGGCTCCGGTCGAGCCCGCCGCGGATCGCGAGCCCGACGAGGAGCGGGAGATCGGCGAGGGACGCGTCGGAGGCGGGGGCGAGGGCGATCGACACGCCCGCGGCGGCGAGCCGGCGCGCCCCCTCGACCGTCCACCGGGGGGCGTCCTTCGAGAGGTCGTACTCGAAGGGCCGCCTGCCCGGGACGCCGGCGACGTCGAGGACGACGGGGATCTTCGCCTGCGCGATGCGCGCGGCGTGCTCCCAGGCCTCGGCCCCGCCGTCGAGGATCGCGCGCACTCTCGCCTCCCCCACGAAGTCGAGCGCCCCCTCGACGTCGAGGCGGGTGACGCAGGCGATCCTCCAGGGGAGGCCCGCCTCGAGCGCCTGGGACAGCCCCTGGTTCACCGGGTCGTAGGCCGGTCCCCCCGGCCGTCCGTGGGCCACGCGCCATTCCCGCGCCTGCGTGAGCGCCTCGCGGAGGGCGAGGAAGGTCCCGAGCCGGGCCGCGGGGAGCTGGCGGCGCGCCGGGAGGATCGGCTCCTCTGCAGTGGGGGGGATCGGGGGCTCGAAGACCTCGGGCGGGTGCTTCGAGGCCTCCCCCGCCGCGAGGCGGAGATCCGCCTCGGCGAGGAGGACGCGCGACCCGGAGCCCGCGAGCCGCACGACGGCGCCCCGGCCCGAGAGGAGGCGGCTCCTCCCCGGGGAGAGGTAGGCCGTCGTGATCCCGGCCGCGAGGATCGGGCCGTGGCTCGCGTAGGGGTCGAATCCGTCGATCGCCCGGAAGTGGGGTGATAAGGAGAGGAGGTAGTCCGCCCCCCCTTCCGAGAGCGCCGAGTCCGCGGCGACGAGGCCCGGGATCACGACCGAGTCCCGCGCGTCGAGGATCGCCGCGCCGGGCGGGATCGGGACTCCCTTCCCGAGGGCGCGGATCCTCCCCTCCTCGACGAGGAGGATCCCCTCCTCGATCGTCTCCCCGGTCCCCGTGTGGATCCTCCCCGCCCGCACGGCGAGGACCCCGCCGGCCAGCGCGCCGAGGAGGAGGAGAGGGATCACTTCCCCTTCTCCTCCTTCGGCGCGTCCTTCCCCTCGAGGAGCCGGCGCAGCCGCTCGTCCTTCGAGCGCTCGTAGACGACCTCCCCCTCGAGGACCACGCGGTCGACCCAGGTCTGCGCGTCGAGGGGGTCGCCCGTGAGGAGGAGGAGGTTCGCGTCCTTCCCCGGCTCGATCGACCCGAGGCGGGCGCCGTGGGGGAGGATCTCCGCGGGCGTGATCGTTATCGCGAGCAGCGCCGCCTCGCGCGGGACGCCGTTCCGGACGCACGCGGCGGCCTGGTACCAGAGGTAGCGGGAGCCGAGGGTCGAGCCCTGCGTCTGGAGCGCGAAGGGGATCCCCCGGTCGTGGAAGGCGCGCGGGACGAACGCGCGCTTCTCCTCCCCCGTGAGCGGGTCCTCCTCGAGGTGGACGAGGTCCGCGTCGAGGACGACGGGGCGGCCGGAGGCCTTGATCTCGTCGGCCGCCTTCCACGCCTCGGGGCCGAGGACCAGGGTCGTGCGCGCGAGGAAGCCGTTCTCGCGCGCGACCTCGATCGCGTGGGCGACGTCCATCGCCCGCTCGCACCACACGAAGGCGGCCATCCGCCCCTCGACGAGGTCGACGAGGGGGCGCTTGCGCGCGTCGAGGTCGTCCTCCCGGACGAGGTCGGCGTCGGGCTTCTCCTCCGTCTTCCTCCCCTCCCTCTCCCCCTTCGTCCTCTCCTCCTCGCGCTCGTCGCGCTTGCGCTCGAGAAGGCGCTCCCGGTAGTCGCGAAGGTCCGCGAAGGTCTTGCGCAGCTCCGCCATCTGCGAGAGGCGCGTGAATCCGCTCTTCGGGGAGACGGAGAGCTTCATCCCCCCCTCGGGCTTCACCGTCATCGCCTCGGCGGTGCGGCCGTAGGGCTTGAGGACCCTCCCCTGCCCGCCGATCACGCAGTTGTTGCCGGGGATCACGAGGATCGTCGTGATCCCGTCGCGCAGCGCGTCCTCGAAGTAGAAGGAGACGGGATCGATCGCGTCGAGGACGGTGACGAAGGGGGTGACCGGGACGTTCTCGTTCGGGCGGTCGAGGCCGCGGAAGGAGTGCGCCTCGATCATCCCGGGGAAGACCGTCTGCTCCGAGGCGTCGATCGCGGTCGCGTCCCAGGGGACCTCGAGGAAGGGGGGATCCCCCGGCCTGCGCGCCTCCTCCGTCCCTTCCTTCTTCTCGCGGCCCACCGCCGCGATCCGCCCGTCCTCGATCAGGATCACCCCGTCCCGGATCTCGGGGCCGACGACCGGAACGATCCGCCCGGCGCGGACGGCGACCTTCCCGGCGGAAGGGCCCGCGGCGAGCAGTCCGAGGAGCAGGGGGATCATCGCCATCTTCCTCTATCGGCCCTCCGGGGCGGCGGCGTCCGGGTCGGAGGCCGCGTCGTAGACGAGTCGACCGTCGATCAGGACCGCGAGCGGCCGCGAGGCGAAGGGGGCCGCCTCCCAGAGCACGAGGTCGGCGTCCTTCCCCTCCTCGATCGACCCGACCCGCGACTCGACCCCGAGGATCCGCGCGGCGTCGAGCGTCACGGCCCGCAGGGCCGCGTCGAAGGGGAGGCCGTAGCGCATCGCGAAGAGGGCCTGTCCGGGG
>CBRGOK010000020.1:0-15617 GCA_967798035.1 uncultured bacterium | reverse complement strand
GACCCGCTTCACCGCGTCGGGAGCGGGGCTGGTCTTCTCGACCTACCTCGGCGGGGGGGCGGACGACGTCGCCGAGGACCTGGCCGTCGATCCCCTCGGTCGAGCCGTGGTCGCCGGGTCGACGGAGTCCCCGGGGTTCCCCACGACGGCCGGCGCCTTGGACACGGCCTACGGCGGAGGCCGCGACGCCTTCGTCACTCGGACGAACGCGGCGGGGAGCGGCCTCGAGTACTCGACCTTCCTCGGCGGATTCTCGTTCGAGAGCGCGAGCGCCGTCGACCTCGACGCGACGGGGAGCGCGCTCCTCGGGGGGGGAGTCACCTCGTTCGACTTCCCGACGACGCCGGGGGCGTTCGACACGAGCCTGAACGCGAGCGCGGACGCCTTCGCCACCCGGCTCGATCTCCTCCCCGCCGGCGTCGGGAAGTTCGGGACCTCCACCCCCGGATGTGCCGGCCCCCTCGCGCTCGCCGTGACCTCGATCCCCCAGGTCGGCAACGCGGGCTTCGCCGTCACCTGCACGAATGCCCCTCCGAGCTCGTTCGGACTCTTGGGCCTCAGCGGGGGGGCGCTCCCCTCGCCGCTCCCGGTTTCGGGGGCTGGGCTCTGGCTGAACCCGGCGATGCTCCTCGCGTTTCCGGTCACGAGCACGCCGATCGGCGCGACGCCCTTCTCCCTCCCGATCCCTCCCCTCCCCTCCCTGGCGGGAGCGACCCTCTACACCCAGTCAGGCTGGGCCGACGCGTGCGCACCCGGCGGGATCTCCGCCTCGAACGCGCTCTCGATCACGGCGCAGCCGTAGGCGCGCCGGGGGACCGGACCCTCAGGGCTGGACGACGACCTGGAGGGCGTTCGAGGCCGAGAGGCCTCCCGGGGCGCAGGCGTCGGGCCAGGCTAGGTCCGGTTCCCTGGTCCGGAAAGGCTCCGCGGTCCCTCGGGCGCCGCGACCGGAGGAGGGACGAGGCGAGGCGGATCCGGGGAGGCGTCCGGGTCGGTGGCGGCCCCCTCGGGAACGGGGTACGCTCTTCCTCGGCGGTCCGGGTCGTCCCCCCCGGGCGGCCGCAGTGCGCCGGTAGAGTCCCCCCTTCCGCGAGTCCCATGGAAGAGTCCGTCCGCAGCGCGTTCGACGCGACGCGCGACTTCCGCGGCAAATCCTTCCGATCGGCGTGCTACGCGCCGTTCGTCTCCCTCAACTTCAACACGCGCGGCGACGTCGTCGCCTGCTGCAAGAACCAGATCTACGTCCTCGGCAACGTCGGGGAGGTTGGGCTCGACGAGATCTGGAACGGCCCCAAGGTGAAGACGCTGCGGCGCGCGGTCGAGCGCTACGACTACGGCGCGGGGTGCGAGTTCTGCGAGTGGCAGGTCCGCGCCGGGGACTACCGCGGCGTCTTCTCCCGGCGCTTCGACGAGTTCGAGGTGACGGAGACCGATCCGCGCTGGCCGACGACGATGGAGTTCACGATCAGCAACACCTGCAACTACGAGTGCATCATGTGCTCGGGGGAGCTCTCCTCCTCGATCCGGGCGAGGCGGGAGGGATTGCCCCCGATGCCCAAGGTGTACGGGGACTCCTTCTTCGCCGACCTGCGGAAGTACCTCCCCCACCTGCGCTCGGCCGTGTTCATGGGGGGCGAGCCCTTCCTCGCCCACGAGAACTACCGGATCTGGGACATGATGATCGAGGACGGCTCGAGCGTCCCCTGCCACGTCATCACGAACGGCTCCCAGTGGAACGAGCGCGTCGAGCGGATCCTCGACCGCCTCCCCGTCCGCGTCTGCGTCTCGCTCGACGGCGCGACGAAGGACACCGTCGAGAGCGTGCGCCTGAACGCACGCTTCGAGGTCGTGATGGAGAACGTCCGGCGCTTCCTCGATTCGACACGCCGGAAGGGGACGGGATTCAGCCTGAGCTACTGCCTGATGCGGCAGAACTGGAGGGAGTTCGGCGCCTTCCTCCTCCTCGCGGAGGGACTCGGTTGCTCCACGTGGATCAACACGGTCGTCGACCCTCCCGCCTGCAGCCTCTACTCGCTCCCGAGCGGGGAGCTCGCCGAGGTCGTCGCCGCGATGGACGAGGAGGAGAAGGACCTCCTGCCGAGGCTCCGGATCAACCGCCAGGTGTGGCTGGACGGGGTGGGGAGCCTCCGGAAGCAGGCCGCCGAGCAGCAAGGGGAGGCCCTCGCCCGCGCGAAGAGCTCCATCGGCGGACGCAGCCACGTCGCGGTCGCCTGGGAGCTCGCGGGGCAGGGCCGCCTCGAGGAGGCGCTGCGCGAGGTCCTCCGCACCCCCGAGACCTACCCCGACTACTACCAGTCCCTCGTGGCGCGCGCGCACTTCCGCCGCCGCCTCGGGGACCGGGACGGGGCGGCTCGCGACCTCGAGACAGCCCTCGCGCTCACCCGGAAGCGCCCCGAGCCCTACCTCGAGCGCGCCTGGATCCACTTGGAGAGGGGGCAGGTCGACGAGGCCCTGGCCGACGGGCTCCGCGCGCGGGAGACGCTGCGGGAGGGGGACCCGATGGAGGGGTTCGTCCACGATCTCCTCGGTCTCGTCTGGTGCCGGAAGGGGAATCTCGAGGAGGGGCTGCGCGCGCTCGACCGGTTCGCGCAGATGTGCCCTCGCAACGCGAAGGCCCAAGTGCACCGCGGCTGGGTCCTCGACTCCGCGGGGCGTCCCGCCGAGGCCCTCTCGGCGGCGGGCGCCGCGCTCGAGATCGACCCCACCGACGCCGAGGCCGAGAAGCTCCGGTTGACCGCCGCCTGCCACCTCGCCGAGCAGGGGAAGGTGGCGGAGGCGCTCGGCGAGATCGACAAAGCCTCCGAAGGCGACCTGCTGCGCTACGAGGCGCTCGTGGCGGCGGGACGGTTCCGCAGGCTCGCGGGCGACCTCGCGGGAGCCGAGCGGGACCTCGACCGGGCGGTCGAGACGGGAGAGACGCGACCGGAGGCGTTCCACGAGCGGGCGTGGCTTCGCCTGGAGCGGGGTCGTCTCGACGAGGGGGTGCGCGACGCGCTGCGGGCCCGGGATCTCCTGCGCCCGAACGACCCGGTCGAGGCAGGGGTCTGCCATGTCCTCGGCCTCCTCTGGAGCCACACGGGGGAGTTCGACAAGGCCCGCGTCGTGCTCGACCGCCTCCTCGCCCTGCGCCCGACGGATCCGACCGTCCGGGTGCATCGGGGCTGGGCGTACGACCTCTCCGGGGCGCCGCGGGAGGCGATCGTGGAGATCGAGGCCGCGCTCGCCCTCCGTCCCGACCATCCGGAGGCGCGGCGCCTGCGCGAAGCCCTCGCGCGCGGTTTCCGGGTCGCCTGAGGGACGCCAGGGCGGGCCCACACCCGCCTCCCCGCGTTCCCAGGGTCGTGGCACCTCCCGTCGAGGAGGAACGGCTCCGGGCGCCTGCCCGTCCGGCGGTGGCGGTCGGATTCGGAGCGCGGACGGAGCGCTTCAGGCTCCGGAGGAGATCGAGCATCCGCCGACGCGGCCTGGATCAGCCCACGCGCTTGCGGCCGATCGTGACGAAGAACCCCCCCTCCTTGTTGCCCGTGCGGATCAGGCGGGCTTGCGAGCGCGCGCGGTCCAGGGGCGTCCCGCACGGGTGGGCCTGGAAGAGGCGGAAGGAGTCGTCGAACTCCTCCTCCAGACGGTAGGGGGGGATCCCGGCGAGGAACTCCACTCCCTGCGCTTCGAACCACCGCAGCACCTCCCCCATCGTGTGCTTCGACTCGTGAGGGTGGCGGTACTGGTCCATATACCAGGCGCGCACCTTCTCGGCCCCGAGCCTTCCCCCGCGGAGATAGGGGTCGAGCCAGGCGAGGCGCCGCCCGCTCGCCCGGAAAATGACCCGGCGGAGGTCCTGCATGAGTCGGCCGTAGCGGTTGTAAAGACCGATCACGACGAAGCCGCCAGGCATCACGAGCCGGAGGAGGGAGCGGAAGCCCCCCAGCGGGTCCGAGGTGTGGTGGAGGACCCCGTTGCAGAGGACGATGTGGAACGAGGCCGCACGCAGTGCCGGCCGGAAGAGGTTCATCTGGAGGAACGCGACGCTCCGGAGACCCTGGGAGGCCGCGAATCGGGAGCCGAGCCGCAGCGAGTTCAGGCACAGGTCGCTCCCGACGACCGTGCGGCTCGCGAGGCTCATGAAGTTCGCGAGCTGGCCGGTGCCGCAGCCGAGGTCGAGGACCCGGGCGCCCGGAGGGATCTGTTCGTCGAGGAGCCGGGCGTAGAGCCCCTCTCGCGCCTTCGCGACGAGCGTCGCGACCGAGTCGATGGCGTCGTAGTTTGGGAAGGGGGTCTCCTCGTAGAAGGACTTGACGACGTCCGTGACGTCCCGGCCCCCGGAGGCGAAGTCCGTGGGGATGAAGAGGAGGGGGATGCCGTCCTCCACCGGGAAGGAGCGGGGACAGCGCGGGCAGGAGAGGGACGCCGGGCCTCCCAGCAGCGGACCCCCGCAGGCGGGGCACGCGATCACGTCGGCGGCCCAGGAAGGGAGGCGGGACGGTTCCACCCTACGACGTCCGCGTCCGGTCGCGAGGCATGGGACGACGGCGGCGCGCGCCGCGCGATCCTAGAAGAGGGCGTAGACCAGGTATCCGGCGGGCGTCTCGCCGAGGATCACGACGGCCGAGACGAGGAGGAGGACGAAGATCAACGGGAGGAGCCAGTAGGCCCGCTTCGCCCGCAGGAAACTCCAGACCTCGCCAACGATCGATCGACGTCGAAGCTGCTCCAGTCGGACATCGCGCGAAGTGTCCTTCATGTCGGGCCTCCGGGAAGCCTCAACTATACTGCCTGTCCATGTGACGCATCGACTCGGTCGCCCTCCCCGGCTCTGCCCACCGAGTCCCCCCCGCGGACCGTTGCCCGAGGCCGAACGTCGCCCGGATTCTCCTGCGTCTCGCCCACCCGACCGGCGTGACGGCGGCGAAGTAGAAGAGGAGGAGGGCGAGCGTCGTGACGAGCCATCCGATGCGGGCGACGATCGGATCGAGGAGGGCCTTCGGTCCCCGCAGCGCTCGGGGAGCGAGCGCCGCCCCGGCGAGGAAGAGGACGGCGAGGCCCGCCAGGACCGGTCCCCCGACGGGACGCGCACGGGAGAGCCAGGCGAACAGGAGGAGCGGGGCGGCGAGGACGAACCCCCAGATCCGAACTTCCCCGTCGGTCGCCTTCCCCGGGTTCATGCGACCGCCTCGAAGCGTCTCGGCCAGTCCGGGTCATCGAGGAGAGATCCCTGATCGCGTTTCTCGAGGAGGAAGGGGCCGACCGCGAGGGCGTCCATTCCGGTCCGGAGGAAGCAGCGATAGGCCTCGAGAGGAGTGCAGACGAGTGGTTCTCCCGGCAGGCGCAAGGAGGCCTGGAGGAGGACTCCGCACCCGGTCCGCGCTCGGAAGGCCTGGAGGAGACCGTGGAGGAGTGGGTTCGCCTCCCGACGCACGACCTGCGGGTAGGCCGATCCGTCGGCGTGAGTGACCGCGGGCAGGGGGGCCGTCTCCGAGACGCGCTCCGGAGCGCGCCCCTCAGCGACCGCTCCCGTGACTCGCGGGCCCCGGACGGGAGTGGCCACGAGTCCGAGGGATCCGTCGGGCGCCGGCTCGAAGTACTCGGAGGCGGCCTCGGCGAGGACGCATGCGGTCGGGAGGCGGAACGATTCGCCGTACTCGACCTCGCGCTGGATCCGCGAGCGAGCGTCGGCGCGCCGAGGATCGGCGAGGATCGATCGGTTCCCGAGCGCGCGCGAGCCGAGCTCCATCCGTCCCTGGAACCAGCCGACGATCTGCCCCTCGGCGAGGAGGCGGGCGACGGCCTGCGGGAACTCCTCGGCGGCGGGCCTCCTCGTCCGCGCCCCCGCTCGCGAGAGGACGTCGGCCATCTCCTCCTCTCCGAAGGCCGGGCCGAGGTAGGCGTCGCCCGGACCCGCGGCTCCCGGGGTCCGCTCCCGCTCCAGGAATCCGTGCCATGCGCAGAGCGCCGCGCCCAGGGCGGCGCCGCAATCCTCGGGTGCGGGTGGAACCCACAACCGCCGGAAGGGGCCTTCGCGCAGGAGCCGCCCGCTCGCGGCGGCCTGCACGGCGGCGTCGCCGGCGAGCACGAGGTCCTCCTCCCCCGTCTGATCGTGGAGGTGACGCGCGGCGCGGAGGAGCGCTTCTCCGAGCACCTCCTGGAGCGAGCGCGCGAGGTCCCTCTCCCGCCCCGTGACCGGCGTTCCCGGAGTGCGGGGCGGGCCGAACAGCGCGTCGAACGCCTTGGTCGCCACGCGACGTCCGGGGAGGAACTCGAAGGACCCGGGGTCGAGACGGAACGATCCGTCCTCGCGAAGGTCGAGGAGTCGGTCGCGGATCGGTTCGACGAACCTCGGCTCTCCCATCGGGGCGAGGTCGAGGAGGATCCGGTCGTCGGACCCGGGCGGGAAGCCGCACGAGTCCCGGAACGCCGCGAGGAGGGTGCCGAGGGAGTGCGGGAACGGGATCTCCCGGAGAACCTCGATCCGCCGCCCCTCGCCTCGCGCGAGGCTGGTCGGCGCTCCTCCCCCGCCGCCGCCGGAGACGAGAATCGCGGCGCGGGCGAAGGGGCTCGGATAGAAGGCGGCCGCGGCCAGCGATTCCGCGCGGTCGGAGAAGAGGAGCGGCCCCCGGTAACCTGCGAGGGCCTTCGAGATCCTGCGCGGCATCCGGAGGGTGTCGTGGACCCAGACCCGGGCCTGTCGGAGGAAGGCGAGGGGAGCGCCGGGAGCCGACGCGAGGTGCACTTCGAGGTCGCGGACGAGCTCGGCGAGCGGCTTCCCGTCGAAGACGACGACGTCCAGATCGGCGGCGTCGATCCCCCCTTCCCGAAGGCAGTAGGCCGCCGCCCGCGCGGGGACTCGCGAGTCGCGGGGACGCCTCGAGAACTGCTCCTCCGCCGCGACGGCGACGGCCCTCCCGTCGCGGAGGAGCGCGGCGGCGGCGACCCCCTGGAAGGCGCGAACACCGAGGATGTGCATCAACGCCCCGACTGTAGCCGCAGTCCGCGGGCGATGGGGAGGGGGAAGGCGTCGGCGACTTGAGCCCGCGATCCCACCCGCCTGGCGAAGAGGAACCCAGGGCGGAAAGGACCATCGCGGGTGTCGGTCGGGCGCGGCGGAGCGCGCCCGTATACTCCCGCGCCCGGTGCGGCCGCGCCTGCTCCTCGTCACGCCGTTCCTCCCTCATCCGCAGGCCGGGCATGGGGGAGGCAAGCTCCTCGCGGCTCTGCTCGAGGGGCTCGCGTCGCGCGCGGAGGTGACGGTCCTCTCCCTCGCCTTCCGCGAGGATCGCGCGCGCGAGGAGGACCTGCGGAGCCTGGTGCGGCGGCTCGTCGTCGTCCCGCACCTCCGGAACGCCGACCTCTCGCGGGCGGGGCTGTTCCGGAATCGAATCCGACTCGCCGGGCGGATCGCGGTCCGGCGCCTACCCCTGCAGGCGGCGAAGTATCGGTCGGCCCCGCTGGCTCGCGCGCTCGCCGCGCTCCTCGCCGAGGAGCGTCCGCAGGCCGTCCTCCTCGAGTACGGCGCGAGCGCACAGTACCTCTCCCTCTGCGGCGGTCGACCCTCGATCCTCACCGACCACGAGGCGGGCGCGGAGGCGGCGGGGGTCGTCGCGTTCCCGGGGATCGATCGGAGGCTCCGGCTCGCCTACGTCCGCCGCCACTACCGGCGGGCCTCCCGCCTCCAGACGCTGACGGGCGAGGACGCCGACCTCCTGCGCGAGCAGCTCGGTCCCGGCTCGCCGTCGATCGACGTGCGCTCCCCGGCCGTGCCTCTCCCCGCGAGGGCGTGCACGCCCGGAGAGGCCGGCGACTCGGTCGCCTTCTTCGGGAACTGGACTCACGTCCCGAACCGGGAGGCGGCCCGGTTCCTCTGCAACGAGGTGCTGCCGAGGCTGCGCGCGCGGCGCAAGGACTGCTCGCTCCTCCTCGCCGGGGCGGGATCCGCGGAAGAGGTCGCCCCGCTCGGGCGCCTGGAGGGGGTGAGGTTCGAGGGGTTCGCCCCCGACATCGGGGGATTCCTCTCGAAAGCGCGCTGCGTCCTCGCCCCGCTCTTCTCGGGCGCCGGCGTCCGGATCAAGGTCCTCGAGGCGATGGGCCACGGGGTTCCCGTCGTCGCCAACGCGCTCGGCGCGCGCGGCCTGGGGGACGCCCCGGCCATCTCCCTGCGGCGGGCGGAGGGGGCCGACGCGATCGCGGAGGCCGCCCTTGAGTTCCTGGCGGATCCCGCCCGGGCGGCGAGAGCGGGCGAGGAGGCGCGGCGGTGGGTCGCCGGGCGCGCCTCCCCGGATGCCGTCGCGACGTGGCAGGTCGCCCGCGTGGAGCGGCTCCTCGAGAGTGCCCCCCGGCCGCCTCGCTAGATCCCGCGTCGCAGGAGCGCGTCGAGCAGCGGGAACCACCACGCCCGCCGGCGGCGCCACTGCGCGCTGCGCGCGCCGAGGAAGATCCCGAACGCCTCGCCGAAGGCGTAGCGCTTCGCCCACCCGGTCCAGCGCTGGCCGATCTCGGGAGGGAGCTCCGCGAGGAGGCGGAGGTGCTTCTCCCGCTGCTCGCGGGCGGCGCGCCGGGCCGCCTCCAGCGTGGGGATGAGGGCGATGCCGAAGAGGTCGTTCAGATTCTGGTGGTCGCAGTAGAGTCGGCGGGCCTCGGCCCAGGGGGAGCGGTTGTGGCTGTGGACGACGACGCTCCGGGGTTGGAAGACGATCCGCCACCCCGCGAGGACCGCGCGCTTCCCCCAAGCAAGGTCTTCCCCGAACGGGCGGGGGCCGAACGGGAGCTCCTCCCAGACCTTGCGCCGGACCGAGGAGGCCACGTTGTCGAAGGCGCAGCGGCTTAGCCGCCCGAGGGGAGGGAGCGCCTCGAGCGCGGAGGGGGAGGCCACCTCCTGCACGATCGGCGCCTCCTTCCCGGCGGTCCAGTTCCGCAGGCGCGCGGCGAGGATCGGGTTGCAGTCGGCGCGGGGGACCTGTCGGCAGTAGACCCCGGCTACGCGCAGGTCGTCGTAGGGCTCGAGGAGGCGGCGGAGCCAGGACGGGTCCGCGGGGACGGCGTCCTGCGTGAGGAGCACGACGACCTCTCCCCGGGCGCGGACGATCGCGAAGTCGCGGGTCGCCCCGTGGTTGAAGGTCCGGCGGGGGATCGTGTGGACGGCGAAGCCTCCCGCGCGGAGCCGGTCCACCGTGCCGTCGGAGGAGCCCGAGTCGACCGCGATCCGCTCGAGCTCGATCCCTCCCTCCTGGCGGTCGAGCCCGGCGAGGACCTCCCCGAGGAGGGGGCCGGCGTTCAGGGTCGGGATGACGAGGGAGACCGGGCGACGCGAGGTCACGGAGAGCGGGGAGGCCGCAAGGGGTTCCCCTCCTCGTCGATGTCGCGGTCGACGGCGAACAGCTCCCGGCGCGGCGGGCGGCCCGACCGGACGGAGCGGACGAGCCCGAGGGACGCGGAGAGGAGCTGCGCGAGGACGGCGTCCATCCCCTCGGTCGGCACGCCGTAGAAGAGGAAGTTGACGGGGGTGAGGTTGGCGAGGAACTCGAAGCGCTTCTCCCGGCCGGCGCCCCGCCGGAACGCGTAGCGGGTCCCGTACACGCGCCCCGTCTGGGGGTCGAGGATCTCCTCGCCTCGGGCGGCGAGCAGGCGGTCGCCCCGGTTCCGCCCCTCGAGGGTCCGCTCCGCCCAGGCGGCGGCGTCGTGGAACTCGACGGTCTTCGTCGAGCCGCTCGCGAAGACGACGGTCTCCGCCGTCCCCCGGAGGAGGAGTTCCTCCATCTCGGACCGGCCGAGGACGGAGACCCCCGTCACGCCGAGGACGAGGTCGACGGCGCGGCGCTCCGCCTCCGGGAGGGCGCTCCACCGGGAGGCCTCGAGGAGGTCCCCGTCGCGGGAGGCGCCCTCCGCGCGGAGGTCGATCCCGAGGATCGGCCGGTCGGGCGAGGCGGCGACCCGCCCCCGGAGACGGCGGACGAGGCGCGAACCGATGACGCCCCTCGAGCCGAGGACGAGGGGGCGCCTCGGGCTGAGGAGCCGGCCGCTCGCCTGGAGGACCGTCTCGACGGCGTGCAGGATCGAGGCGGCGACCTCCTCGGATTCCTCCTCGAGCTTCGTCCGGGAGACGGCGATCGAGAAGGCGGGCCGGGCGAGACGCCCGTGCTCGGCCTGGGCGGCGGCGAGCCGGTCGTGCCCGTTGCGCGTGTGCTCCACTGTGCCGAGAAGACGGTCGTCGAGGACCCGGCCGAGGGGGAGGCCCCGGCTTCGCCGATCCGAAGGGTCGATCCCGTGGGCGGAGAGGAAGTCCCCCTGGGTCGAACCTCGCGCGACCTCGCGCGCGAGGAGGGGGGCGAGGTACCCCCCGTCCTCGACGAGGAGGATCGGGGCTCCCCCCGGGGAGTCGAGCCACCGGGCGAAGATCGCGCCCGCGAGGCGGACCATCGAGTCGAAGAAGCCGGGCCGGCGCGCGTGGAGCTCCGCGTCGAGCGCCGAGACGTCCTCGAGGGGGCCGAACTGCCGGGAAAGGACGAAGGTCCCCTCCGCGCGCTCCGGGTCCTTCACGTTGTGGAGCGCGAAGGCGCGGAACGCGCGGGGATCGAGGTCCATCAGGGCCTCGAGGTAGTCGTTCGGGATCTCCCCCGCGTAGCGGACGAAGAGGACGGCGAGCTCGGCGCACCCGAGCTCGCGCAGGGCCGCGACCGTCGCCAGGATCTCGGAGGTGATGTGGTGGACGAGGAGGACGCGGATCCCCGCGAGGGGCTTGGCGCCCCGGTGCGCGCGGACCACGTCGGCGAGCCGCGGCATCCGCTCGAGGTAGTCCTCGACGCGGGGCCGGTGGCGGGGCTGGTCGAGCGCGAGGTTGAGCGTCCGCCCCTGCTGGGAGAGGTCGAGGTAGATCCGGACGTCCTCGTCCCGCACGAGGATCGCCTCCCCCGCGGCGAGCCGCTCCCGCGCGTGGGCGTCCTCGAGGACGAGGAAGACCCGCTTCAGCGCGCCCTCCAGGCGCGCGGGCTCGAGGTCGACGAGGTCGCCGGCGAAGCGCTCCGACCAGGTGAGGGAGAGGCCGCGCAGCCCCTCGAACCCGACCTTTGCGAGGCGCTGGAAGGGGAAGGAGTCGGGCCGCCACGACTCGAGGAGCGAGCGCCGCCCCCGCTCGGCCGCCCGCTGGACGAGGTCGCGCAATGTCTGGGAGATCCGCGTCGAGCCGGCGAGGAAGCGGCGCCCGGCGAGGTCGTCGACCGCCTCGTGGGGGATCGAGCCGAGGTCGAGCCGCCGCCCTCGCGGATGCTCGAGGGTCAGGCGCAGCAGGGAGCGATGCGGATCGAGGGGGGCGGAGGCGCGCTCGAGGACGAACCGCGCGTCGACGTCCCGGGGCGAGGCCCCGAGCGGGAAGTCGAAGACGAGCGCCCTCGATCGCCCTCCCCTCGCGGAGGGGAGGAGCGCGTCCCTCCAGCGGTCCATCTGGAGGGCGCCGAAGACGCAGCGCAGCCGGTCCTGGAACCCCTCGACGTCCCGGGGGATCGAGGCGAGCGCCTCCCGTCCGGCGAGGAGCCTCACCGCGTCGACGCCGAGGGCGCGCAGCTCCGGGTTCTCCGAGGCGCGGACCGGCCTCTCGAGGTCGAGGTCCTCCGGTCGGCCGGAGCGACAGCTCTCGAGGACGAGCTCCCCGAGCGAGCGGGCGAGGACGGAGAGGCCGTGGAAGACGGGAAGCCGGGTCGCGTCGATCACCCAGAGGGAGCCCTGGCGCCGGAGGGGGGGGCCGACCGAGGTCGGGAGGAGGTCTTGCGCCCCCCGACCCGCGGGCCCCGGCGCGCGTCTCCGGCCCGGTCCCCGGGGCCTCATCGGGCCGAGGCGTAGAGAGCCAGCAGGCCCTCCGCGGTCTGCGCGGCGGTCGGGAGCGCCTTCGGCGAGGAGGCGAGCCGGTCCCTCAACGCCGGATCGTCGAGGAGGGAGCGCAGCTTCGCCGCGAGGTCCTCCGGATCCCCGGGCCGGAAGAGGAGCCCCGTCCGTCCGTCCTCGATCGCCTCCTCCATCGCCCCGAGTCGCGAGGCGACGACCGGGAGCCCGGCGAGCCACCCCTCCCGGAGCGTGATCGAGTAGGTCTCGAACCAGATGCTCGGCACGACGAGGCAGTCCGCCTCCGCGAGGAGGCGGGGGACGTCGGCTGGGTCGTAGGGGCCCGTGAACCGCACGGGATCGCGCGGCCCGAGGCCTTCCCGGAGGCGCTCCGCGTAGTCGCGCAGCTCGTGCCAGGGCGCCGGCTCGCCGTGGACGAGCACGCTCACGCGTTCCGCCGGAAGCCGCCGCGCCGCCCCGAGGAGGACGTGGCACCCCTTCGTGAGCATCACGGTGCCGAGGTAGGCGATCCGGAAGCGGTCCGAGCGCGTCCGCGCGAGGCCCTGGAAGGGCGCCGGGTCGATCCCGAGGGGGATCACGGCGATCCGCTCCGCGGGGATCCCGCGGGAGGCGTAGTCGTCCCGGACGAACCGGCTCGGGGCGACGAGGAAGCGGCAGGCGAGCAGGGAGGCGCGCACCTCCTCGTCGTAGCGATCGAGGGCCCTCGCCCCCGCCTCCCCGTCCGGGAGGAGATCGCCGTAGAGCGCCCGCAGGCAGGGGAGGCAGCGGCGGCGGTCGATCGTGGGACAGAGCTCGAGCCCGGGATCGATCCGCTGGCTGCGCGGACAGCCCATCCAGAAGTCCATCAGGGTCAGGACGAAGGGGACGCCGCGGCTGCGCGCGACCTCGGGGAGCCCCACCCCGAGCCCGGTGAGGTGGAGGGCGTGGACGACGTCGGGGCGCTCCGCCTCCAGGAGGTCGGCGAGGGCCGCCTCGATCCGCGGGAGCCGGTAGGACCGCTCGAAGGAGTCGACGTCCCGCCAGCGGTAGCGGATCGAGTGGACCCGGACCCCCTCCACCTCCGCGACCCCCCTCGCGTACTCCTCCCCCTCGTCCCCGGCGCGCCGGAAGACGGCGACGTCGTGCCCGCGGGCGCGGTACTCCGCGAGTAGCGCGGCGACGTGCACCGGGACCCCGCCGCGCTCCGGCGGGAAGAAGGAGGTCACGAGGAGGATGCGCACGCCTGGGGCGTCCGGGGACCGCATTCTGCCCGAACGGTGGTCCCCTTATCGGGATCCGCTCCCCGGGAGCGCAGGGCGCCGCGACGGGGACTCCGGGGAATCCCTCCCCCTCAGCCGGGGCCCCGCTCATGCCGAAGAACGGCCGTCGAACCACGGCGCCGGCCCCGGGGCCTCCCAGGCAAGGCCGGGATCCGACGCCCCGGGCGCGACGCGGCCTCCGATGGCGTGGACTTGGCACTCGACGGGCGCGACGGACTCGGAGGCTCGCGGCAGCGCGTGGCCTCGACGGGCGAGCCTCGGGTTCCTCCTCCTCGCCGGCTGCAGCGGCTCGGGCAGGCCAGTCGCCGAGCCGGGGGTCACATTCTTCGACCTTCTCCCGCACCTCCGGATCGAGGCGCTTCCGGAGACCAACCTTCCGCCGGAGGTCGCCTCCCTCCTCCGCGGCGCCGCTCCGTTCCGGACCCGGGAGATCGCGACCACGGACTGGATCTACGCGGGAACCCCTCCAGAGCCGTTCCGCTCGGGTCTCCCACGGGGGTCACGCGCCCTCTGGTGGCAATACCTCCCTCCGGTCGCGCTCGCCCCCGGCGGGGAGACGCCGCGGCCCGTGCGGGAGGGGAGCGCTCTCCCCTCCTGGGACCCGCCCCGGCAGGAGTTCCCTGGCGAGTCGGTCTGGTGGGATCCGAAGGAGGGCTGCCTGTTCGCCCTCGCCGAGACCCCCCCCGCCGGCGTGCGGCTCGAGTGCACGGTCGACGCCGCCGCGGAGATCGGGGACCTCGAGGGGGGCCTCCTCCGCCCGCCGGGGCGGGGCGCCGTCGCGGCCGAGCGGTCGGCGCGGGACGCGGAGCGGCAGATCACGATCGGATCCGTGCATCGGCGATGTCTCAGCCTCCCCGCCCCATCCTCTCTGCGGCTCGATCTGCGGCGGGTCCGCGCCGAGGAGCTGCGCGTCGCCTTCGGGGTCGTCGGGCGGGGCTACCGCCTCGTCGAGGGCCGGCTCGAGTCCTCGGCGGGGGGGAGCGACGGGGTCCTCTTCGCCGTCGAGGTCGTCGAGGCCGGGCAGGCGAAGCGGGTCTGGAGCCGCGCGGTCTCTCCGGAAGAGGTCGGCACGGGCTTCCTCGAGGCGTCGATCGATCTCCGCCCCTTCCGCGATCGCCCCGTCTCCATCCGGCTGGTGACGGAGGCCGGCGAGTCCCGGAACGCCTGGTTCGACTACGCGGCCTGGGGGGAGATGCGGTTCACGGGCCCCGGGGGACCTCGGCGGTCGGACCGCCCCCACGTGATCCTCGTCGACATGGACACGCTCCGCGCCGACCGCGTCGGCAGCGGGAAGATGCCGCGGCTCGACGCGTGGGCCGCCTCCAACGCCGTCGCCTTCCGCGACGCGATCTCGACCTCCTCGTGGACGGTGCCTGCCACCGTCTCGATGCTGACCGGCCTCGCCGTCCACCAGCACGGCGCCGTCCGGTACCCGGCGTCGCTCGCGCCCGACGCGAAGACCCTCGCGGCCTACCTCCGGGACGCCGGCTACGAGACCCACGGTCTCGTCGAGGGGGCCTTCCTCGGTCCCTCCGTCGGGCTCGAGAGGGGCTTCGACCACTACGACTGGAGCGGGACGGCGAAGCAGCCGGAGTGGGAGGGGGTCCCGGAGTGGGTGCGCGAGCATCGCCAACACGGGCCCTTCTTCCTCTTCCTCCACACCTACCTCGTGCACGCCCCCTATCCCGAGGCGCCCGACTCCGAGGACGCGCAGGACGCCCGCCTCGGGTGGCTCGCGCGCCGCCCGATCGACTACGAGGGGGTGATCGATCCCTACAACCAGGGGAAGCTCGAGCTCGGGGCGCGGGAGCGGGAGCACATCGCGCGGCGGTACGACGACCTCGTCGCGCGCGCGGACGGCCTCCTCCGGGACCTCCTCGAGGGGCTCGACCGGGAGCTCGGGGACGACGAGCGCCTGCTGATCGTGACGGCCGACCACGGCGAGGAGATCTTCGAGCACGAGCGGTTCGGTCACGGGCAGTCCCTCTACGAGGAGCTGCTGCGCGTCCCGCTGATCGTCCGGTTCCCGGGCCAGCGCGGGGCGCGGTCCGCCGCCGTGCGCGAGGAGCCGGTCTCCCTGCTCGACCTCCTTCCCACCGTCCTCGAGGCCGCGGGGGTCCCCGTCCCGGAGCACCTCCCCGGGCTTCCCCTCCTCGGTCCGCTCCCCGGCCGCCGCGCGCGCGTCGCGGAGACGCACGTCCACTCCGCGGTCCGGCTCGGCTCCCTCAAGCTCGTCCTCGGGGAGTGGAACGACGTGCGCTGGAGGCACGCCCCCGAGGAGCTCTACGACCTCAAGACCGATCCCGGGGAGCGCCGGAACCTGGCGTCGGAGAAGCCCCAGACGGTCCGCGCACTGCGGGGGGTCCTCGACCACTTCCGGACGCTCTCTCTCCCCGGCCATGCGCTCTCCCCGGCGCCCGGGAGGATCGGCGGCGCGGAGCTGGAGGAGCTCCGGGGCCTCGGCTACCTCGGCGGCCCCCACTAGGGCTCCGTGCCCCCGCCGGCGCGCGACGCGCG
>CBRGOK010000019.1:0-15665 GCA_967798035.1 uncultured bacterium | reverse complement strand
AGGACGCCGGGAAGGTGGCAGGCGCGGCAGTCCGCGCCCGCCCCGGGGTGCGGCGGGGGCGGCTTCGGCGGCGCCGCGTCATGGGAAGGGGTCGAGAAGTGGCAGGCCGCGCACCCGTTCGAGCGCAGCGGCTCGTGGCACGAGAAGCAGTGGGCGGCGAACCGCCCCCCGAAGGATCCGACGTGGGTCGAGGGCCGGACTTCGAGGTGGCAGCGAAGGCAGGTGTCCTCCCGGTGGCAGGTCGCGCAACGGGAGCGGTCGACCTCGGCCGCGAAGCCGTGGCTCCGCCGTCTCCAGAACTCGTCGTGATCGGCCGGCTCGAGCCGCGCGTGGCAGGTGTCGCAGGAACGGCGCGAGGACGCGCCGTGGCAGAGGTCGCAGCGCCCCGCCTCGACCCCGCCGCCCGTCCGGACCTCGAAGCCATGCGCGCGCAGGAAGGAGGCGTCGTGCCCGGAGGGCGCGACGTCCTCCCGGATCCTCGTGTGGCAGGTCGCGCATTCGTTCGGCTTCCCCTCCTTCGCGTGACAGGCGACGCAGGCCTCCATCCGCGCAACGACCCGATCGTCGAGCTCTCCGGACTCCTCCACCCGGCCGTGGCACGCCGAGCAGTCGATTCCCGCGGCCCGGTGCGCGCGGTGGGAGAAGACGAGGTCGCCGAGAGGGTTCCAGAGGGGGAAGTCGAGTTCCGGCTTCGAGGCGATCGCCGCCTCGAAGTCCTTCGCCGGCTTGTCGGGGGAGGGCTCGTGGCAGGTGAGGCAGACGTCCTTCCCCGGCACCCCGGCGCGGTCCTCGCTCTCCGCCGTCGCGTGGCAGATCTCGCAGGTCAGCTCCTGCTTCGCGTGCGTCGCATGGGTGAAGGGGATCTCGCGGCGCGCCCGCCCCCCCGGCGAGAGGAAGAGGTACCCGGCGCTGCACCCGCCGAGCAGGATCGAGACGGAGGAGAGGAACCGTCGGGCGCGCATCAGAACCGAAGCCCCACGACGAGGTCCGCGACGTGGTATTCGTCGAGGTCGTCCCGTTCGTACCGGTAGGCGAGGCCGAGATCCAGGTGCTCGCCCAGGCGCCGGCGCACGCGGCCGTAGTAGACGCGGTCCCGGAGCCGCTCCTCTCCCGTGAAGAAATCCACCCGATAGAGGGAGTAGTCCGTCCCGACCTCGGCTCGCCACTCCTCCTTCTCGCCGAATCGGGCCTCCACTCCTCCTCCGAGCGTGAGGAAGTCCTCCCCCCCCGCGTTCCACCCGTCCCCGCGGACATTCAGGGACGTCTCGGGCCAGGGGAAGGAGACGAGCGTCGCGATCGCGTAGCCGTGGTCGAATTCGTGGTTGAAGAGGCCCTCGTCGGCCCCTTCGATCAGCTCGCGCCGGGCGTACCCGAGGGCGACCTCGAGCGGCTCGACGATCGGCGCCCCCGCGTCGACCTGGAACTGGAAGTAGGGCTCCAGCACCCCGAGGACGGCGGCGTACGGGGAGAACTCCGTGACGGGAATGTCGGTGATGTCGTTCTGGCGCACGAGGCGCGCGTTCATCCGGATCCTCGACGCCGGATCGAAGAAGTAGATCTCCGCCGTCTCCCGCCGCTCCTTCGCGTCGAGCATGGAGAAGGTGCCCCGCGCGCGGATGCGGGGGTCCGGGCTCCCCTCCACCGCCAGGACCGTGAGGAGGTCCCCTTCCACCGACGGGACCCCGGGGACGTCGCGACGGTCCCGGACGTAGATCCCGTCGATCGACACCCGCAGGCGGCGCGCGGGCGAGATCGCGAAGCCCGCGCCCGCCAGGAGGTCCCCGTCCGGGGAGGACTCGTAGAAGTGGACGGGCACGCCTCCGTAGAGCGAGATCTCGGTCCGGTCGGTGGCGAGCGCCTCCGCGTAGACCCCGTCGAACCGGATCCCCTCCTCCCGCCACAGGACCTGCCGTCCCGCCCGGAGCGTCCGGATCGGGCCCTCCGGGTCGACCTCGCCGTAGGCCTCGTAGAGGTACCCGAGCAGGCGGCCGTCGTACGTCTCGGACAGGCCGGAGAACGGGTTCCCGACGTCGGGGAACTGGTCCAGGTCCCAGACGAACGAGCCCGAGGCGACCAGCCGCAGGTCGCCGTCCCCGTAGCCGGGGAGCGAGGTCCGCACCCCGAAGCTCCCGAACAGGTCCTGGTCCGTCTGTCCCCCGGGAACCGATCGGTACCGGTACCTCACGTCGAGGTACCCGCCGAGGTCGAACGTTGGAGTCTTCTCCTCGGCAGGGCGCGAGGCGGGGCTCGCCGGAGCGCTCTCCGGTTCGTCAGGTCGCGACTCCTGCGCGGCCGCTCCCTCCCCAGAGAGGAGGGCCACCGCCCCGAGGGCCGCGGCCCGCGGGACCCGGAATCGCCAGGGGGATCGAAGGGGAAGCACGAGGATCCCACGGGACGGCCCGTCCGCCATGGTCGCCGGTGCTGCCAATCCATCCCGGCGTCTCGGGCAGGCAAACCCCACGCCTCCCTTGCGGTCGAGTCGGTCCCGCGGCGCGCCTTATGCTAGCCAACCGACGAACGTGAACAACCCGAGCGCGTCTTTCCGAGCCATCCTGTCGGGCCGCAGTCTGGACTCGGCGGTCCGTCGGTTTTTTGACCTCGGGGTCATTTTTTCGCCATCGGGCGATCCGTCGGAGAGCCCGCGATGAGCACCCGCATCCTGGTCGTGGACGACGAGAAGATGATCCGGTGGTCGCTCCGGACCCGCCTCGAGCAGGCCGGGTACTCGGTCGAAGAGGCGGAGACGGGCGAAGCGGCGCTGGCAGCCGCCGGCCGGGAGACCCCCGACCTCGTCCTCCTCGACATCCGGCTCCCCGACGTCTCAGGGGAGGAGGTCCTGAAGTCGCTGCGCGCCGCGGCCCCCGACCTGCCGGTCGTGATGATGACGGCGCACGCGAGCGTCGAAGGCGCCGTCGCCGCGATCAAGCAGGGCGCCTACGACTACCTGGTCAAGCCCTTCGAGGTCTCCGACCTCCTCCTGACCGTGGGCCGGGCGCTGGACGCCTCGACGTTGCGCCGCGAGGTCTCCCGCCAGCGCGAGCAGGACCGCCGCGAGTTCGGCGTCGGGAACCTCGTCGCCGAGAGCGCCGCGATGAAGGAGGTCGCCCGGATGATCCGCCGGGTCGCCCAGAGCGAGGCGACGACGATCCTCCTCCTCGGGGAGTCGGGGGTCGGCAAGGGGCTCGTCGCGCGCGCCCTCCACTGCGAGGGGAGGAGCGCGGACCGCCCGTTCCTCAACGTGACCTGCACGGCGATCCCCGAGACGCTCCTCGAGTCCGAGCTCTTCGGCCACGAGCGCGGCGCCTTCACGGACGCCCGCGCGCAGAAGAAGGGGCTCTTCGAGCTGGCCGACGGGGGCACGGTCTTCCTCGACGAGATCGGCGACCTCTCGGCGAACCTCCAGGCGAAGCTCCTCCGCATCCTCGAGGAGAAGATCTTCCGGCGGGTCGGCGGCACGCGGGACATCCAGGTCGCCGTCCGGATCGTCGCCGCGACGAACAAGGACCTCGACGCGGAGGTCGAGTCGGGCCGCTTCCGCCGGGACCTCTACTACCGGCTCAAGGTCATCCCGATCTCCATCCCCCCCCTCCGCGAGCGGAAGGAGGACGTCGAGCCGCTCGCCCGCCGATTCCTCCTCCACTTCAACGGCGAGTTCAAGAAGAGCGTCGGGGGCTTCAGCCCCGCCGCCCGCGAGGCCCTCGTCGCCTATCCCTGGCCCGGGAACGTCCGGGAGCTCCGGAACGCGATCGAGCGCGCCGTGCTCCTCGGCGACGGGGACGTCCTCGACGTCGGGGACCTCCCGCTCGAGATCCGAGGGGGCCACGCCCCCGCCGCCCTCCCTGGCGAGGAGGCTCGCGGGGGGTTCCGGCTCCCTCCGAAAGGGGTCGTGCTGGAGGAGCTCGAGAAGGACCTCGTCCGGCAGGCCCTCGCGCTCGCGAACGGGAACCGCGCCCGGGCGGCCCGCCTGCTCGGGATCAACCGCGCCCAGATCAGGTACCGGATCGAGAAGTTCGCGCTCGAGGTCCCCTCCGCCCGCGACGAGGCGGAGGAGTCGGCTCCGGCGTAGGACGCGAGGGCGAGCCTAGGCGGACGGGACGGCGACGGGCGCGACGCGCGAGGAGCGCGAGCGGAGCCCCTTCACCGCCATCCACGCCACCCAGGCCGCCCCGCAGAGCCCGAGGGCGAGGATCAACCCGAGGTTGTACATCCCTCCCCGGGCCTGCATGCCGAGCTTGACCACAGTCCGGAGGAACGGGATCTGCGCCTCGAGGCGATCGAAGGCCTTGTTGTACTTCGGATTCAGGTCGCGCTTGATCTCGGGGAAGCGCGTCAGGATCTCGCCGACGACGCGGTGGAGCACCGTCTCCATGTAGGCCCGCTTCTCCGGCTTGGCCTCGGTGAACCCGATCTCGTTGAGCTCGGGCTCGATCTCGCAGAACTGGGTCTCCGCCCACCAGATCCCCGAGGAGGCCATGTCGAACGAGACGGACATGAAGGGCTTGCCCTCCGAGAGGATGTAGACGCGGCGCCGGACGTCGCGGACCGTCAGGATCGGCTTCATCGTCTGGGGGTCGAGCCCCATCTCGGCGAGCCGCTTCTTGAAGAGGTCGCGGTGCTCCCCCTTGACCAGGCCGAGCATCGGATGGCGGTCCTCCTGGCTGTTCGGATGCGCCAGGTGCTCGATGTCGAACTTGATCTCGCCGCGCTCGAGGCGGTTGTCGGAGATGTCGTTGCGCTTGATCTGCATCAGCTGGCGGCCGCTCTTGCGATCCGCCGGATTGGACAGGTTGACGCGCGTGCGGTGGCGCACGCCGCTCCTCTTGGCGTGGAGCTGGAGGGTCGGCGTGTCGAAGTACGTGTCGTGGAAGAGTTCCTCGCTCCAGCTGGACGTGAATCCGGGATCGAGCGAGCGGATGAAATCGACGTCGCGGACGAACCGGTCCTGGAGAAAGGCCCACACCTCGTCGACCTTCTCCGCGGGGACGAGGAGCTTGTCCTCCTGCTCGATCCGGATCTTGTCGTAGCCGTGGGCGTCGGTCTCGTCCTCCTGGGACTGGGCGGAGGCCCCCGGCGGGAAGGCCAGGACGACGGCGCCGGCGAGGAACAGCGAGGGAACGACGCGGAGGAGGTCTCGGGTGAGGCTCATGGCTTCTGGGCTCTAACGGGGTCGCGGGCCCGGCGGAATGGGCCCGATCGAAGAACGCGCTTCCACAGGAAAGATACTGGGCACCGGGGGAGCGGCAAGGAGACCCGGAGAGGGAGGGGGCTCCCGTCGCTCACGGCTCGAGGACGAGGACGGGGGGGATCTTGGGGAAGTGAACCTTCAGCTTCGCCGTGAAGGTCCCGGTCGTGCCGTCCGCCCCCGTCACCCGCAGCGTGTAGGGCCCGCTCGCCGGCAGGGGCACCGCCGACAGGGTCCGGGAGACGAAGGGCTTCGCCGTCGTCTGCCCCACCAGCGAGACCGGCGCCCCCCCAGGACCGAGCAGCTCCACGGAGGGGTCGAGACCGCTCCCCCCCGAGAGAACCTTCCCGCTCAACCTCGCGCCCGCGGAGGCGAGGAAGGAAACGTCCACGCCGGAGCCCGGGGTGGCCACGGAGCCCGCCGCGGTCACGACCCTCAGGCCGGGGGGAGCATTCCCCTTCGTCTTGACCGAGTAGGGCCCCCCCTCCCGGTTCGCCGAGTTCAACGCCACCCGGTAGGTCCCCGTCTCGGGCAGCGGCACGTTCGTCGCCTTCGTCCCCTTCCCCCTCGTCCTCAGGTAGGCCGACAGCTCGACGGTTTCGCCCGAGGGCGCGATCAGGGAGAAGCCGGGCAGCGCGGTCCCTGTCGTGCGGAACGCGTCGATCGAGGCGCGCATGCCGGCGACCGCATCGAAGGAGATCTCGTCCACGTCGTTGCCGGCGCAGAAGGATCCCCCGAACCGGTTGCCGAGGACGATCGGCGTCGGGCTTTCGCCTCCCGTCCCGTCGCAGGGGGCGGGCGGCCCCTTCGACAGGAGGACTTCGTCCATCACCTGGCCGAAGTTCCCCGGCTCGGAGCCGTAGAACCGCAGTCGCAGCTCGTCCCCGGAGACATCGCCGACGAGCGCCCCGTGCGAGACGACCCCGGACTCGAGGTAGGGGCCCGGCGAGATCTCGTACAGATTGGCGCCCCCCGTGCCCGCGACGACATAGCGCACCCCGCCGACCGCGGGGACTCCCCCCAGCATCGGCGGGAAGCGCTGGTAGCAGTGGTCGTGCGCCGTGACCACGAGGTCGACCCCCCGGGCCTCGAAGATCGGCACGAAGAGGTCCTGGATGGTGGAGTCGTCCCCGTGGGTGGAATCGGAGTAGGGGGAAGTGTGGAAGAACACGATCTTCCACTCCGCGTTCGAGGCGGCGAGGTCGGCGTCGAGCCAGGCGAGCTGCCCGGCGAAGGCGGGGTCCGGCGCGCACCCGGAAGGGAGGTCGTCGACCGTTTCCGAGTCGGCGGAGACGAAGTGGACGTTCCCGCGATCGAAGGAGTAGTAGCGCTCCCCGCCCGGTTCGCTGACCGGGAGGCAGAAGGCGTCGAGGTACGGCTGGGCGCAATCGGTGTCGTAGTCGTGATTGCCGGGCGCGAGGTAGAAGGGGCGCTCGGGGAGGAGCGCCGCGTAGGGGACGAAGTAGCGGGGATCCATCCCGGAGGCCTCGCCCGAGGGGTAGACGACGTCTCCGGCGATCAGGACGAGGTCCGGATCGAGATCCCCGAGGAGCGTGGCCACGCCCGACTGATCCGCGTTTCCGCTCCCGCTGTCCCCGAACATGGCGAAGCGGAAGGAGGAGAGGCGAGGAGTCTCCGCGGTCTGGAAGGAGAAGATCGGGGAGGCGGGGACCCCTTCCGCCAGCAGCCGGTAGTGATAGACCTGGTCCGGAAGCAGGCCGGTCAGGTCGACCTCGTGGAGCGAGGCGACCGGCGTCGGCTCGGTCGCCTCGCCCAGAGTCGCCGTGAGGCCCCATTCGACGGCGCCCGCCGAGGGCGGGCTCGTCGTCCACTGGACCGTGGCTCCCGTCGTCCCGACCTTCGCCACCGCGGGTCCGCGGGTGAGGGAGGCCGGCCCCCCTCCCGACCCGTCGCAGGGGATGGGCGGCCCCTTCGTCAGGAGGAGGTCGTCGAGGACCTGACCGTAGTTCCCCGACTCGGAGCCGTAGAACCGCAGCTGCAGCTGGTTCCCGCAGACGTCGGCGATCACGGAGCCGAACGAGACGATCCCGACCTCGAGGAGGGGCCCCGGTGAGATCGGATAAAGGGATGAGCCTCCGGTCCCCGCAACGATGTAGCGCACGCCGCCGACCGCGGGGGCTCCCCCCAGCATCTGCGGGAATCGCTGATAGCAGTGGTCGTGCCCCGTGAACACGAGGTCGACCCCCCGAGCTTCGAGGATCGGCACGACGAACTCCTGGATGTTGGAGTCGTTCCCGTGGTTGGAATAGGAGTACGGGGAACGGTGGAAGACGACGATCTTCCAGAGCGCGGTCGAGGCGGCGAGGTCGGCGTCGAGCCAGGCGAGCTGCGCGGCGAAGGCGGGGTCCGGCGAGCACCCGGAGGGGAGATTGTCGACGGTCTCCGAGTCGACGCAGACGAAGTGGACGGTCCCTCGATCGAAGGCGTAGTAACGCTCCCCGCCCGGCTCGCTGGTCGGGAGGCAGAAGGCGTCGAGGTAGGGCTGGGCGCAGTCGGTGTCGTAGTCGTGATTGCCGGGCGCGAGATAGAAGGGGCGTTCGGGAAGGAGCGAGGCGTACGGGACGAAGTAGCGCTCGTCCATCGACGAGGCGGCGCCCGCGGGGTAGATGACGTCCCCGGCGATGAAGACGAGGTCCGGATCGAGCTCCCCGAGGAGCGTCGCGACCCCGTCCTGATTCGCGTTCCCGCTCCCGCTGTCCCCGAACAGCGCGAATCGGAACGAGGAGAGGGCGGGGGTCTCCGCGGTCTTGAACGTGAAGACCGGGGAGGCGGGAGCGCCTTCGGCGAGGAGCCGGTAGTGGTAGACCTGATTCGGGAGGAGGCCGGCGATCTCGACCTCGTGGAGCGAGGCGACCCGGGTCGGCGCCGTCGTCTCGCCGAGGGCGGGCGTCAGACCCCATTCGACGGCGCCCGCCGACGGTGGGCTGGTCGTCCACTGGACCGTGGCCACGTCCGGGCCGACCTTCGCCAGGGCGGGCCCGCGGGTGACGGTGACCTGCCCGGCGGCCGGGGGACCGAAGGCGAACAGCGCCAGGGCGGGCGCGAGAAACAACGAGGGGAGCTTCACGGGGCCTCGCGGATGCCCCCTCCCGCGCGAAGGAAGGGTAGCACCCGGGGCCCCGTCGGCAAGTGAGGGAGACGACCCGCGCGCCGCGTCCCGTCGTGTGGGACCGTGCCCTCCCCGGCTCTCCGCGTGGCCGCCGGGCGACGCTCCGATCGTGGGATCAGGGCTCGGTGACGACGAGCGGCGGGACCTTCGGGAAGAGGACCCCCAGCTTCGCCGTGAAGGCGCCGGTGGTCCCGTTCGCCCCCGTCACGCGCAGCGTGTAGGTCCCGGTCGCCGGCAGCGGAACCCCCGTCAGGCTGACGGAGACGAGGGGCTTCGACACCGCGTACCCCACGAGCGAGATCGGCGTGGCCCCGGGTCCCAGGAGCTCTACCGAGGGATCGAGGCCGCTCCCCCCCGAGAGGACCTTCCCCTTCAGCTTCCCCCCCTCCATCGCGAGGAAGGGGACCTCCACGATCGAGGCCGGGGTCGCCACCGAGCCCTCCGCCGTCACCTTCTTGAGGCCGGGGGAGGCCTTCCCCTTCGTCTGGACCGAGTACGGCCCGCCCGTCCCGTTCGCGGAGAGGAAAGCGACGCGGTAGGTCCCCGTCTCGGGCAGCGGCACATTCGTGACCTTCGTCCCCTTCGCGCTGACCCTCACGTGGGCCGCGAGATCCACCGCCCCGCCCAGGGGCGCGATCAGGGAGAAGTCGGGCCGCGCGTCCCCCGTCGTGCGGCGCGCGTCGATCGAGACGAGCATCCCCGCGACCCCCTCGAAGGAGATCTCGTCGACATCCTCCCCGGCCGAGAACGTACCCTCGAACCGGTTGCCGAGGTCGACCGCCGTCGGCGGGCCCCCACCCGACCCCCCGATGGGAAGGGTCGCGTCGTGCACCGCGTCCGCGACGATCGCGACCCCCGGATGGGTCACCGCCTGGTAGGCCGACCCGGGCGGAGGGGCGAAGTCGAGGTCGAAGTTCCCGGTGGGGACGACGACCTGGTACGTCCCGTTCGTCCCGGTCGCGTCGCCGAGGAGCGGGACTTCGTCGATCGTGCCGGCGAACCGGACGTCGACGTCCACCGCCGCGAGGGGGATCCCGCTCGACGAGGTCGCGGTCCCGGTCAGCCACACCCCTTCCACGAGCGGCTCGAGGACGGACGTGAGGTCGACCGGATCGGTCGTCATCGGGACGGGGCCGAACTCCGCGACGATCAGCCGGGTCGAGACGGCCGGCTGCACGCGGACGACGTAGGTCCCCGGCTCCGTCACGAACTCGAAGAAGCCCTGGGCGTCCGTGTCGTCCCCCGGCGTGAACATCTTGATCCCCGTCACGTCGTCGACCAGGTCCAGATCGACGCCCGCGACTCCCTGGCTCCCGGGCCCGAGAACCTCGCCGACCACGTGGATGCCGGGGACGAGGATCACGTCGGGGATCTCGGTGTTCCCGATCACGGCGACGTCGAAGATCTGGGCGGGCGCCAAGGTGGGTCCGGGGGCGTTCGTCGGATCGAAGGCCACGCGGTAGAGGCCCGACGGGACGTTGACCTCGAACTCTCCCTGGGCGTCGGTGACGTCCTGCGGGGTGACGAGCTTGACCCCGGTCACCTGGTCGAACACGTCGATGTCGACTCCCGGGATCCCTTGGGCCCCGTTCCGGACCTGGCCCGTCAGGGTGTCGGCCGTCGAACTGGAAGAGGCGGCGGAGAGAAGGAGGACAACGAATGCAGCGCGCTGTGCAACCATGAAGGGGCCCGGGGGCAAAGTGCGTACCGACCCATCCGCCATCCCTCCGGACTGCCCCTCATCCGGCCCCCCGGTCTAGGGTCGAATCCTTCTGTCCGAAAACTGGACAACCGCCGTAGGATTCCGTCTCCCATGGACTTCGCGGGGCGCTACCGGATCGTCGAGACCTACCGCAAGGACGGAGGGAGGGAGGTCCACCTCGTCGAGGACCTCCGGGAGGAGGGGCGAAGGAAGGTGCTGAAGGTCTGCTCCCCGGGCGAGCTGGCCACGGAATTCGAGGCGCTTCGCGGCCTCGATCACCCGGGCCTCGCCTCGATCCTGGAGTGCGGCACGGAGGGAGGACGGCCCTACCTCACGCGCGAGTTCGCCGAAGGGGGCGACCTCGCCTCCCTCGCCCCCCTCGACCCCAAGGAGGCGACCGCGGTCCTGGTCGAGATCGCCCGGGCCCTCGGTTACCTCCACGCGCGGGGCGTGGTCCACCTCGACCTCAAGCCCGGCAACGTCCTGCGCGTCCGATCCGACTCGGCGACGCCGATCAAGCTCGCCGACTTCGGCCTCGCCTCCCGGCCCGGGGAGTCGGCGAGCGGAGGGACGGTGTTCTTCGCGGCGCCCGAGGTGCTCCGTCGCGAGGAGATCGACGGGCGGGCCGACCTCTTCTCCCTCGGCGCCCTCCTCGCCCACCTCCTCCACGGACCGTTCCGCGTCGGCCCGGGCGACTTCTACCGCGACTTCCCGCAGAAGCCCTTCCTCGAGGCGGCCGGGATCGACACCACGGCGTGGCCGTCCCACCTGGGCGACCTGGTCGCGCGGCTCACGGAGGCCGACCGGACCCTCCGCCCCGCGCGGGCCGCCGAGGTCCTCCGCTTCCTCAACCGCCATCGCTCCCGCCCGATCCCGGTCGAGACCCCCGAGACGATCCGGAGCGCGCTCCGCGTCGATCCCCTCGCCGCCGCGCGGCCGAGGGTCGACGCGTGGATGGCGGCGGCCCTCCGCGCGGCGAAAGGGGAGGCGGGGCCCCGGCTCTTCCTCGCGCTGGGTCCCGACGGCTGCGGCGCGCGCGAGGCGGCGTGCGAGGCCGCCGCCCGGCTCTCCCTGGCCGACCGGTCGGTCGAGGTCGTCGACGGGACGAGCTGCGGCACGCCGGTCGAGCTGGCGAGGCTCCTCGCGCCTCGCGAGGGGAAGGGCCAGGGGGCCTGCCCCGAGGCCGCCCCCGGTCTCGACCCGACGGTCGCCGGCCCGTCCGCCGCGACCGACGGGATCGAGGCGGCGGCCGCGGCGATCCTCGAGCGAGGGACCGCCACGGTCGCCGCCGTCCTCGACCTGCACCGGATGGACGACGGGGCCCGGGAGGCGTTCCTCCGCGCCTGCCGGCGGCTCAAGGACGCCCCCTCCTCCCCCCTCCTCCTCGCCTCCGCCGACCCGACCGCGCTCCCGGAGCGCGAGCGCGCGGCGCTGACGGCTCGCGAGCCCTCCTCCGCCACCGTCCTCCTCGAGGGCCTCGGAGAGGAGGAGGTCGGGGCCTTCCTCCGCGCGCTGCCGGGAGGCCGACGCCATCCGGAGGGGCTGCCCGCCCTCGCGAGCACCCTCCGCGCCGCGACCGGCGGCAATCCCGCGGTCCTGACGGAGACGCTCTTCGAGCTGTTCGACCGTGGCTCGATCCGGTTCGTCGAGGACGGCCTCGCCTTCGGCGCGATCGACCCCTCCCTCCTCGGGGCTCCCTCCGCCCTCCTCGAGTCGCGCGCTCGTCGGCTCTCGCCCGCCGCCGGCCACGCCCTGGCCGTCCTGCTCGCGGGCGGAGGCTCCCTCGAGGGGCGCGTCTACTTCGGGGAAGGAGAGGTCCGGCCCGAGGGGTTCGCGGAGCTGCGCGAACTGGGGTGGGCGATCGGACCCGATCGAACCGGGCTCATCCGCCTCCGCGCCAACCTGGCCCGTCACCTGTCCCGCCTTCCTCCCCCCTCGCCCGTCGTTTGCGGGGCGCTCGCCGACGCCCTCGCCAGGAACGGGGCTCCCCCGGAGCGATGCGCCTCCCTTCTCCTCCTCGCGGGGCGCACGCGGGACGGGGTGGCCGCCGCGCTCGCGGGCGCGGAGAGACTCCGGGCCGCATGCTCCTTCGAGCGGGCCGCCTCCCTCCTGAGGAGCGCGCTCGTGGACGCCCCGTCCGACCCGGGCCTGCGTCTCGCCCTCGTCGATACGCACCACTGGGCGGGGGAGGCGGCTCCGGCCGTGGTGGCGCTCGGTCCGCTCCGCTCCGAGAACGCGCTCCCTCCCGGGACGCGGGCGATCGCCGCGCGCGCATTCGGCGAGGCGAAGGCGCTCCTCGGGCGCCCGGCGGAGGCTCTCGCCGCGCTCCGGGAGGCCCAGGAGATCCTCCCGAACCCGGGCCCGTCCGAGCGCGCGCGGCGCGCCCGGGCGGAGGCCTTCGTCCACTTCCAGCGCGAGGCCTTCGCGGAGGGGGAACGCGTCCTCGAGGAGGCCGCGAACGTCGTCCCGGGGGTGGAGAGGGAGCGCCTGCGCCTCGGGATCGGGGTCGCCCGCGTCCGCCGCGGCGACCTCGAGGGGGCTCGCCGGATCCTCGAGGAGACGGCCGGCCGCCTCCGCGAGGCCGGGGACGACTTCGGCGCGGCGCAGGCCCTCGTCAACCTGGCCGTGACCCTGCGCCGGGCGGGAGAGGCGCGCGCGGCCGTCGAGGCGCTGCGCGAGGCCCGTACCCGGTACACGCGCGCGGGGCGATTCGCGCTCACGGCCGCCGCCGCCCACAACCTCGGGGTGGCCCTCAAGGACCTCGGCCTGCTGCAGGAGGCGCGCGAGCCCCTGCGGGACGCCCTCGCCCTGCGCGAGGCGGTGGGGGATGCCTACGAGGTCGCGGTCTCCCGCGCCAGCCTGGGGATCCTCGAGCTCGAGCGAGGCGACGCGCTCCGGGCCCTCGCCCTCCTCGACGAGGCGCAGGGGACCTTCCGGTCGGGGCAGCGGACCAAGGCCACGGCCGCCGTCCTCGTTCGCCGCGGGGAGGCCCTCCTCGCGCTCGACCGGCCGACGGAGGCGCGGGAGTCCCTCCTCGCCGCCCTCTCCCTCCCCCCCGGAGGGGAGAGCGAGCCCGAGCGACTCGAGGCGGAGGTGGGCCTCGCCCTCCTCGACCTCGCGGCCGGTTCGCCCGAGGAGGCCTCCGCGCGCCTCCTCCGGCTCGAGGCGGGGCACCCCGGCCTCGCCGATCCCCGCTCCCGGGCGAACCTGACCCGCGCGGCCGCCCGCGTCGCCCTCGCCCGCGGGGACGCGGCGCTCGCCCGGACCCGGATCGCGGCCCTCCGGGGCTCCGGGGCGGAGGGCACGGGGGAGCTCGACCTCCTCGACGGCCTCGCGCGCGAACGGGCCGGGGAGTCCGCGGAGGCCCGCGACTCCGACGAGCGGGCCGCCGATCGCGCCGCGCGCGCCGGCGCCCTGGGCGTGCGGGCGCGCGCGGCCGCCGCCGCCGCGAGCCTTTGCGCGGAGGAGGGGGACCGCACGGCCTTTCGGGAGAGGCTCCACGAGTTCGAGGAGGCCGCGGCCGCCCTCGGGCTCGCCCGCTCCTCCCGCCGCCTCCTGCTCGGCGCGGACCTCGACCGGCGGCTCGCCGCCGCCGAGCGCGGGGAAGCCGAGGCGGCGAAGCCCGACGCGCCGGGCCTCTCCCTCGAGGCGATGCGGACGGTCCTCGCGATCAACAAGCGGCTGATCGGCGGGGCCTCGCGGGACGACCTCCTGCGCTTCATCCTCGAGTCGGCCGTCGCCCTCGTGAACGCGCGGCGCGGCTTCCTCCTCCTCCTGCGCGGGAACGCGATCGAGTTCGAGGGGACGACCTCCCTCGACCGCGGACCGATCCCGGGCCCCGCGCGCGAGATCTCCCACTCGATCGTCCACCGCGCCGTCCGCGACGGGAAGCCGGTCCTGACGACGAACGCGCGGTCCGACGAGAGGTTCGGCGACCTGCGCAGCGTCGCCGACCTCGACCTGCGCTCCGTCGCCTGCGTCCCCTTCCGCACGGCGGAGGGGACCTCCGGCGCCCTCTACGTCGACAACCCCGTGCGCGAGGCGGTCTTCACCGACCGGACCCTCGACCTCCTCGAGGCCCTCGCGGACCAGGCCGCGCTCGCCCTCGCCGCGGTCCGGCGGCGCGAGGAGGTCGAGCGGCTGAACGACCAGCTCCGCGGACGGCTGCGCGAGCAGGAGGTCGCCCTGCGCGCCGCCGAGGCCGACCGCACGGCGGACCGCGCCCCCGCCGAGACCTCCGCGATCGTCGCCCGGAGCGTCCCGATGCAGGCGGTCCTCGACACCGTCGCCCGGGTCGCCCCGACGGACCTCTCGCTCCTCCTCGAGGGGGAGTCGGGGACGGGGAAGGAGCTCCTCGCCCGCGAGATCCACCGGCGCAGCCGGCGCGCTGCCCGCCCCTTCGTGACGATCAACTGCGCGGCCGTCCCCGAGACGCTGCTCGAGAGCGAGTTCTTCGGGAGCGTGAAGGGGGCCTTCACCGGGGCGGACCGGGACCGTCCCGGGCTCCTCGAGGCCGCGGACGGCGGGACCCTCTTCCTCGACGAGATCGGCGAGATGCCCTTCGGGCTGCAGGCGAAGCTCCTCCGCGCGCTGCAGGAGGGGGAGTTCCGCCCCGTCGGCGGGCACGAGTCGAAGCGCGCCGACGTCCGCATCCTCGCGGCGACGAACCGGGACCTCGGGCGCGAGATCGCCGCCGGGAAGTTCCGGGAGGACCTTTACTACCGGCTCCGCGGCGCCTCGATCCGCCTCCCCTCGCTCGGGAACCGGCCCGAGGACCTCCCGGCCCTCGTGGAGGCGTTCCTCGAGCGGCTGAACGCCCGCCACGGGGCCTCGAAGACGCTCGCCGCCGAGGTGCGCCGCGCCCTGGCCCGACGTCCCTGGCCCGGCAACGTCCGGGAGCTCGAGAACGAGGTCGCCCGCCTCTTCTTCCTCTCGGGGGACGCAATCGAGGACCCCTCCCTCGTCTCCGCCCCCGCGCTCGCCCGCCCCCTCGAGCGGGAGGCCGCGGTCGTCGCCGTGAAGCCGATGGAGGAGCTCGAGGCCGAGGCGATCGCGCTGGCGCTCCGCGAGTCCGGCGGCGACAAGGACGCGGCCGCGCGCCGGCTCGGCATCGCGCGCGCGACGATCTACGCGAAGATCCGCAAGTACGGGATCCCGGTCTGAGGGGCCGGCCCGAAGCGTCGAGGATGGCGATTCGACGGTCCCCCTCCGGCGGCGCCTCCCCCCCGCGCTCCGTCGGGGCGCTCGGGCGCGTCCGCGCCGAGCCCTTCACCCCCCGGATCCCGGGCTCCAAGTCCTACACGCACCGCGCCCTCCTCCTCGCGGCGATGCGCCCGGGGACGACGGAGGTCGCCGGCGGGCTCCACAGCGACGACACGCACCGGCTCGCGAAGGCGCTCGCCGCCTTCGGGGGGCTCTCGGTGGAGCCGACGGCCGGGGGGTTCCGGGTGGATCGGGCAGGCGGACGCCTTCGCGCGCCCGCGGAGGAGCTCGACCTGGGAGCGGCCGGAACCCCGGCGCGGTTCCTCCTCTCCTTCGCGGCCGGTGCGGAGGGCACGACCCTCCTCACGGGCGGTCCGCGGCTGTGCGAGCGACCGATGGGCGACCTCCTCGACGCCTCGGATGATCTCGACGGCCCACGGGCTGTCGAG
>CBRGOK010000018.1:0-16528 GCA_967798035.1 uncultured bacterium | reverse complement strand
TGTCCCGCCCGGATGCTAGATTCCCGACCCCGCAGCCTCGGACGCTCCTCCCCTGCCGACCCAACTTCGATTTCCCGACCGGGTGGAGGCCGCGGTCCGCTCCTGCGGCAATCCTTGCGTGGTCGGATTCGATCCGACCCCCGAGTCCCTCCCACGGTCGCTGCGTCGGAAGTCGCGGAGTCCGGCCTCGCTGGCCGAGGCCTACCTGGCGTTCGCCCGCATGGTCGTCCGGGGAACACGAGGCGTGGTCCCTGGGCTCAAGGTCCAGATCGCCTGCTTCGAGCGTCTCGGGTGGAGGGGAGTGCGGGCCTACGAGCGGACCGTGGAAGCCGCGCGAGACGCCGGGCTCCTCGTCATCGGGGACGTGAAGCGGGGCGACGTCCCGCACACCGCCGCGCACTACGCCGCCGCCCACCTCGCCCGGGGGGGCGCAGACGCGGTCACGGTCCATCCCTTCCTCGGTCCCGACAGCCTCGTCCCCTTCCTCGAGGCCCTGGCCGGCGGGACCCGGGGACTGTTCGTGCTCGTGCGGACCTCGAACGCCGAGTCGACGGCCGTCCAGGGAACGGCGCTCGACCGGGGATCCCTGTGCAGCCGAGTGGCCCGTCTCGTGCACCGCCTGGGATCGAGCTACCGCGGGCGGAACGGCTGGAGCGCGGTCGGAGCCGTGGTCGGCGCCACCCATCCCGCGGAGGTCGGGCCCCTGCGTCGCCGCATGCCGCGCGCCCCCTTCCTCGTGCCGGGAATGGGGGTCCAGGGAGGGCGGCCCCGGGACATCCTCCCCGCGTTCGATCGATCGGGGTTCGGAGCGCTCGTCGTCGCCTCGCGGCGCGTCCTCGATCCCTGCCGGGAGGCCCGGGATCCGGAGCGGTCGCTGGCCGAGGCGTCCCGCGCGTTCGCCGGCGAGGTCGCCGACGCGCTCCGGCTCCGAGGGGACGGCGCGGGCTCCCGGACCTGACCTCCGCATCTCCCGCTGGCGCCGCCGGGGAGCGCCCTAGAATGTCCCGCTATCGAGGAATGCCTTGAGGCGGATCGCCATCACGAACCAGAAGGGTGGCGTCGGGAAGACCACGACGACGGCCAATCTCGGCGCTGCCCTCGCGATGCTCGGGCGTCGCGTCATCGTCGTCGACCTCGACCCTCAGGCGAATCTCACGCTCCACCTGCTCGGAGGCCAGGAGACGCCGGCGCGCACGACCTATTCGCTGCTGCGCGGAGAGTGCGGCTTCGGCGAGATCCTGGTCCGGACGGAGCTCCCCCACCTTCGCCTCGCTCCAGCGACCGTCGACCTCGCGGGGCTCGAGGTCGAGCTCGCCAGCGTCGTCGGCCGGGAGACGCTCCTCCGGGACGCCGTCGCCTCCTTCGAGTCGTCCCGCGCGGGGACCCCTCCCGACGGCGGGACGCCCGCGCAGGAGGATGTCGCCGACTTCCTCCTCCTCGACTGTCCTCCCTCCCTCGGGGTCCTCTCGCTCAACGCGCTCGTCTGCGCGCGGGAGGTGGTCCTCCCCCTGCAGACGGAGTTCCTCGCGCTCCAGGGGGTGTCCCGCCTCCTCGAGGTCGTCGATCTCGTCCGCGGACGCCTCAACCCCGTGCTCCATCTCTCCGGGGTCCTCGCGTGCATGGTGAACCCCCGCACGAACCTCGCCGTGGAGGTCCTCGAGGAGATCCGGTCCTACTTCGGGGAGCGGCTCTACCAGACGCGGATCCGGGAGAACGTCCGGCTCGCCGAAGCTCCGAGCCACGGCAAGACGATCTTCTCGTACGCCCCCGACTCCAACGGCGCGGCGGACTACCTCCGGCTCGCGACCGAGATCCTGGAGCGCGCCCTCGGGCGGTCCCTCCCGGCCGTCGATCTCACCCTCCAGCCTGCGCGCCCCGAACCTCCTCCCACCGAGCCCGACGGCCCGCCGGCGGGCACCGCGACCCCCGCCGCGGCTCCCGCGGCAGAAGGGACGGCGGGTTCCCCGATACCCGCGTAGAGGGCCGGCTCCCGCCATCGGGTTCCCGGCCGCGCCGGTGACACGCTCCCCGACGCTGCTCCACTTCGACCACAACGCCTCGACTCCCGTCGACGAGGCGGTCCTCCAGGAGATGCTCCCCTTCCTCGCCGAACGGGCGGGGAATCCCTCGAGCACCCACTCGGCCGGGCGCGAGGCGAGGGTCGCGGTCGACCGCGCGCGCGCGCGCGTCGCCGGCGTCGTCGCGGCGCGCCCGGATCAGGTCGTCCTGACGGCCGGCGGGACCGAGGCGAACAACCTCGGCGTCCTCGGAGCCGCCCGGGAGGCGGCCTCGCGCGGGCGGCATGTCCTCGTCTCCGCGGTCGAGCACGCGAGCGTCCTCGGACCCTGCTCCAGGCTTCGTGAGGAGGGATTCGAGGTCGAGGTCGTTCCGGTCGAAGGGGACGGACGGGTGGACCCGAAGCGGGTCGCCGGCGCCGTCCGACGCGACACGACACTCGTCTGCGTGATGGCGGCGAACAACGAGACGGGGGCCCTCCAGCCCGTCCTGGAGATCCTCCGGCTCCTCCCGAGCGGCGTCCTCCTCCACTGCGACGCCACTCAGTTGCCCGGAAAGGTGCCCCTGGGAGAGGTCGTCCGTACGGCGCCTCTCCTCTCGCTCTCCAGCCACAAGGTCCACGGCCCCAAGGGAGCCGGCGCCCTCGTCGTCCGAGCCCCCGCCCGCCCGCAGCCCCTCCTCTTCGGAGGTGGTCAAGAGCATGGCCTGCGCCCCGGCACGGAAAACGTTCCAGCCCTCGTCGGCTTCGGAGCCGCTCTCGAGAGGGCGGCGGCGCGCATCGACGAATACGCCCGCACGGTGGGCCCCCGGACCATGGCCCTCCTGGCGCACCTCCTCGACGGCATCCCCGGGTCTCGGCTCCTCGGTCCCCAGGACCCGGCCTCGAGGCTGCCGAACACGTTCGCCCTCTCCTTCCCCGTTCGGGACGGGAGGGCCCTCGTGCCCGCTCTCGACCTCGCCGGAATCCTCGCATCCTCGGGGTCGGCGTGTGCTTCGGGCGCGCCGGAGCCCTCGCACGTCCTTGCGGCAATGGGAGTTTCGCGCGAGGAGGCGAGTCGTACGGTGCGCTTCTCGTTGGGGCGGGACGTCGAGGAATGGGACGCCGAGGAGGCGGCCCGGAGAGTACGGCGGGCGCTGGATCCCCTCCTGATCGCTCGCGGACGCCAGATATAGGGGTGGAAAATGAGGTCGATGCAAAGAGTTGGGGGTTGACGGGGGGTCGGCCATCGGATCTAATGTCGAGGGTTCTTCCTGTCATAAGCATATATACTCCAGCGCCTTAAGCCTTCCCCGGGGGCTTTGTTTCCGGGGGAAGGGGGGGTCATGCCCTCGCCTGAGGCCGGGCGGTCGGTTCTCCCTAGGAACGATGAGAGACTCTGGACGTCCGTCCTGGAGGCCGTTCGTGGGCGGGTGAAGCGGGAGCAATTCGAGACCTGGTTCAAGCGAACCGCGCTGCGATCCATCTCCGGCGGGGAGGCGGTGGTCGCGGTCCCGAACGCGTTCTTCCGCGAGTGGCTCGGGCGGTTCTACCGGGCCGAGATCGAGAACGCCCTCCGCGAGCTGACGGGGGAGGCCCTGGCCCTGCAGGTCGTCGTCGACGCGGAGCTCTTTCCGGCGGTCGGCCGAGCCGAGGCTGCGCCCGAGTCCGCGCCGGTGGGGGACTTGATCCCCGCCCCGGGCCCCGTGGAGGTCCCGGCGGCTCGACCCGCCCTCCCCGCGACCGGGTCGGCGCTCAACCCCGACTACACCTTCGAGAACTTCGTCGTCGGGCCCTGCAACCGGTTCGTGCACGCCGCCTCCCTCGGCGTCGTCGAGAACCCCGGGAGGGCCTACAACCCCCTCTTCGTCCATGGGTCCTGCGGGATGGGGAAGACCCACCTCCTGCAGGCGGTCTGCCACTCGATCCAGAAGCTCCGGCCGGAGGCCGACGTCCGCTTCCTCTCCTGCGAGACGTTCATCAACCACTTCATCTCCGCGCTCGGGAACGGGGACCTCGAGAGGTTCCGGAACCGCTACCGCGGCGCGGACCTCCTCGTCGTCGACGACATCCACCTCCTCGCGGCCAAGGAGCGGACCCAGGAGGAGTTCTTCCACACCTTCAACACGCTCTACGCGCGCCGCTGCCAGATCGTCCTCTCGAGCGACTGCCCGCCGAAGGAGTTCCGGCAGATGCAGGAGAGGCTCGTCTCGCGGTTCAGCGGCGGCCTCGTCGCCCCGATCGACCCCCCCTGCTTCTAGACCCGCTCCGCGATCCTCCAGCGCAAGGCGCGCGCGCGCGGCCACGACCTTCCCGACGACGTCATCCGCTTCATCGCGGAAGGGGTCCGGAGCAGCGTCCGGGACCTGGAGGGGGCGGTCCTGAAGCTCCTCGGCTACGCCTCCATCTCCCACCGCCCCGTGACGCTCGAACTCGCGCAGGAGGCGATGCGGGACCTCTTCCCGGCGCCGGTCATCTCCGTGTCGATCGACCAGATCCTCTCCTCCGTCGCCCGCCGCTTCGGCGTCAAGGTCGGGGACCTCCAGTCGAAGCGCCGCTCGCAATCGATCGTCCTCCCCCGGCAGGTGGCGATGTACCTCGCCCGGAGGCACACCCGCTACTCCCTCGAGGAGATCGGCTCCCTCTTCGGGGGGAAGGACCACACGACGGTCCTCTACGCCCTCGAGCGGGTCGAGGAGCGCCTCCGCAAGGATCCGCCGTTCCGCAACGTCCTCACCCTCCTCTCGAAGGATTTCGGAGGAGAGGCCTAGCCCCGAGGGGTCGCTCCCCGGGCGGACGACGCGGGGGAAATGGCGTGGGCTCCGGTTTGACGTCCGCAGGCAAGTCGTGGAAAGTTCCCTCCCTCCAGAACGCGCCTCGCCCGGCGCCCGCGGGACCGCGGCGTCCTCCCACGGGTTTTCCAGCCCGCCGCCCGGTCGGCGCGGCGTCGGGACGCGGGGGTTTTCCACAGATGGCGGCCACGGATACGACGACCTCAAGAAGATTCGAGGAAAGAAGGAGACCCTGAGAATGGAAGTCGTCTGCGACCTCTCGCGGCTCCGGAAGACCCTCGCCCTCGTGGCCCACGCGGTTCCGGCGAAGAGCGCGCGGCCCGTCCTCCAGAACATCCGGCTCACCGCCGCCGGGGACTCCCTCACGGTCGAGGGGACGGACCTCGAGGTCGCGGTCCGTTCGTCGTGCTCCCCGGTGGACGTCCGCAAGCCGGGGACCTGCGCCGTGCCGGCGCGGACGCTCTCGGACTTCGTCCGGGACGCCGGCGCGAAGGAGGCGAGCCTCCTCCACGACGGCTCGGCCCTCCAGATCCGTTCGGGAAGCGACTCCGGAAGCCTCTCGACCCAGGACGAGGCCGAGTTCCCGACCCTCCCGAGTTTCCCGGGAGAGGGGGAGATCGAGGTCGAGGCCGGGGTCCTCCTCTCGATGGCGGCGCAGACCTCCTTCGCGGCGGCCAAGGAGGCGGGGCGGTACGCGATGAACGGGGTGCTCGTGGAGGGGGACGCCGAGCGCCTCCGGATGGTCGCGACGGACGGTCGCCGGCTCTCGCTCACGGAGCGCCCGATCCGGAAGGGCCCCTCGAGCCGGCGGAGCGCGATCGTTCCCCTGCGCGGCATCGAGCAGTTCCGTCGCGCCGTCGAGGGGGTGGAGGACCGCGCGCAGCCCGTGTCCCTCTCCATCCGGGAGAGGGAGGTCGCGCTCCGGACGCCGAGCGGGGAGGTCTTCAGCCGCGTCCTCGAGGGGGAGTTCCCCCGGTACACCTCCGTCATCCCGAAGGACCCCCCCAACGTGGCCGAGCTGGACCGCCGGCTCCTCCTCAACCGGCTCAAGTGCGTGTCCAACTTCACGGGCGAGGACGCGCGCTCCGTCCGGTTCGTCTTCTCGTCGACGGGGCTCACCCTCCTCTCGAAGAGCGCAACCGGGGAGGGGAAGTCGGAGATGGACGCGCGATTCCGGGGGACGGGCACGGAGGTCGCCTTCAACCCCGACTACATCCGCGACGCCCTGACGGCGGCGGAGGGGACGGTGGGCGGCGCGGAGGTCCGGTTCGAGTTCTCCGACCGCACGTCGCCCGGCAAGCTCCTCTTCGGGGAGGACTTCTGCTACGTCGTGATGCCGATCGCGGTCGAGGGATAGCGGGGGTGTCGGCCCCGACGAGGCTCGGCGACGTGCTGGCGCGGCTCCGCCGCAGGCGGATCCACCGCCTCCGGCCCCAGGAGCGCGCAGTGTTCGAGGCGTTCGGTCGGGCTCTCACCGAGAGGAACGGAGGTCCGGCCAGGCCCGTCTCGCTGCGGCGGGGGATCCTGCGGGTCGAGGTCGCCTCCGCCGCACGACTGCACGATCTCGCCGCCTTCGCGCGGGAGGCGTGCGTCGAGCGGACGAACGCCCTCCTCGGAGCCCCGCTCGTGCGGCGCATCGAGTTCCGCCTCGCGCCCCGGGAGGCGCCCGGAGCCGAGGGATGAGCGAACGAGACGACCCCCCCATCGGGGCTCCCGCGACGGCCGACGCCGCCTACGACGCCCGGGCGATCCGGGTCCTCGAGGGACTCGAGGCCGTCCGCAAGCGCCCCGCGATGTACATCGGGGACACGTCGAGCGGCGGCCTCCACCACCTCGTCTGGGAGGTCGTGGACAACTCCGTCGACGAGGCGCTCGCCGGGTTCTGCACGGAGATCCACGTCACCCTCCGCGCGGACGGCGGCGTCTCGGTCACGGACGATGGGCGGGGAATCCCGGTCGATATCCACGAGACCGAGGGGGTCCCCGCCGTCGAGGTCGTCCTCTCGAAGCTCCACGCGGGGGGGAAGTTCGACAAGAAGTCCTACCGCGTCTCGGGGGGGCTGCACGGGGTCGGGGTGTCGGTCGTGAACGCGCTCGCCGAGTGGCTGGAGGTCGAGGTCTTCAAGGACGGCCGCATCTACCACATGTCCTTCGAGAGGGGGACGAAGAAGAGCGATCTCAAGGTGCTCGGGCGGACGGACCGGCGCGGGACGAAGGTCACGTTCTATCCCGACCCGGAGATCCTCGAGACGACGGAGTTCTCCCCGGAGATCGTCGTGCAGCGGCTGCGGGAGCTCGCCTACCTGATGGGCCGCCAGGACCTCCGGATCCACTTCGAGGACGAGCGGTCCGGACGGAAGGACAGCTTCCACTTCCCCGAGGGACTGAAGGCCTTCATCCGCCACCTCAACGAGGGGCGCGCGCCGCTCCATCCCGACGTCATCCACGTCCGCAAGGAGGTGCCGGATCCCGTCCACCCCGGGGCCACCTACTGGGTGGAGTTCGCCCTCCAGTACTCCGCCGACTACACGGAGACGGTCTTCTCGTTCGTCAACAACATCAACACGCACGAGGGGGGGACCCACCTGAGCGGGTTCCGGACCGCCCTCACGCGCTCGATCAACCTCTACGCCCGCCGGGAGAAGCTCGCGAAGGAGGGGGAAGGCCTCCCCACCGGCGACGACTTCCGCGAGGGGCTGACCGCCGTCGTGTCGGTCGCCGTCCCCGAGCCGCAGTTCGAGGGACAGACGAAGAACCGCCTCGGGAACCGCGAGGTCCAGGGGATCGTGGAGACGGTCGTCGGGGAGGCGCTCGGGACCTACCTCGAGGAGAAGCCCGCCGTCGCCCGGGTCGTCGTCCAGAAGGCTCTCCAGGCCCAGCAGGCGCGGGAGGCGGCCCGGCGCGCGCGGGAGCTCGTCAGACGGAAGAGCGCGCTCGCCTCCGGATCCCTCCCCGGGAAGCTCGCCGACTGCCAGAGCCGATCGCGCGAGGACTCGGAGCTCTTCCTCGTCGAGGGGGACTCCGCCGGCGGCTCGGCGAAGACGGGGCGCGACCGGCGCTTCCAGGCGGTCCTCCCCCTGAAGGGGAAGATCCTCAACGTCGAGAAGGCCCGCGAGGACCGGATGCTCGCCCACGTCGAGATCCAGACGATCATCGCGGCGATCGGCGCCGGGTTCGCGCAGGAGTTCGATCCGCAGAAGTCGCGGTACGGGAAGGTGATCCTCATGACGGACGCGGACGTGGACGGCTCCCACATCCGCACGCTCCTCCTCACCTTCTTCTACCGCCATATGGTCGAGCTGATCCGGCAGGGCTTCGTCTACATCGCCCGCCCCCCGCTCTACAAGGTCCGGAGGGGGAAGTTCGAGCGCTACCTCCACGCCGACCGCGACCTGAAGGAGACGCTCCTCTCCCTCGGCCTCGAGGGGACCGTGCTCGAGGACCGGACCGCCGGCCGCTCGTTCGAGGGGGAGACGCTCGCCGCCCTCGCGCGCGCGCTGACCAAGCTCGAGGACCTCGCCCCGCACGTCTCGCCGGTCCGGGAAGGGGTGACGCTCGAGGAGTACCTCGCCGTCTGGAAGGGATCCGGCGGGCGCCTCCCGCACTTCCGCGTGGTCGAAGGCGGGAAGCCCCGCTTCCTGTTCGACACCGACGCGCTCGACGGCCTCATCGAAGCGCGGCGCGCCGCGAAGGGCGCCGATCTCCTGATCTACGACGGGCCCGAGTGCGGCGTCCCGCGGGAGGAGGCGGAGCTCGAGGTCGCCAAGTTCGGGGAGCGCGCCCGCATCGAGGAGGCCGCGCGGGAGGTCGAGAAGGCGGGCGCCGCCCCGGAGTCGTTCGGGGCGCCCCCCGTGGCGGGGGCGGAGGCGCCCCCCCGATTCGCGCTCCGGACCGGATCCGAGGCGACTCCCGTCCGCTCCCTCCGGGAGGCGCTCGAGGCGATCCGGCGGATCGGGGCGCGAGAGGCGGACATCCAGCGCTACAAGGGACTGGGCGAGATGAATCCCGAGCAGCTGTGGGAATCGACGCTCGACCCGGCGCGCCGCGTCCTCTCGAAGGTCACCCTCCAGGACGCCTTCGAGGCGAACCGCATCTTCTCGATCCTGATGGGCGAGGAGGTGGAGCCTCGCCGCCAGTTCATCGAGGAGCACGCCCTCGAGGCGACTCGCCTCGACATCTGAGCCGTCCCGGCCGGCGCGGCGCTCAAGCGCGCCGTCGGACCGGGACGATACCGGGGTCGAGGGACCCGCATGCGCGACCTGCGAAGGATGTCCTACGCCCGCCTCGCCGAGATCGTCGGCGAGCGCCAGGGGGTCTCGGCGGCGGCGATGCAAGCCGCGAAGGCCGACAGCGACCGAGGAGGGTCCCTCTTCCCGGAGGCGCTGATCAAGGTCGGGGCCCTCACCGAGTGGGAGCTGATGCGGATCGTCGCCCTCGAGTTCGGGCTCCCGATCGTCTCCGTCGCGTCGCACGACCTCGACCGGGAGCTCGTCCGGAGCTTCCCCCCGGAGCTGGTGGCCCAGTCCCTGGTCGTCCCCCTCGACCGGTTCCAGAAACTGATGACGGTGGCGATGCCGATCCTCGCCCCCGCCGACGTCCTCGAGCAGTTCGCGGGGCGATCGCGCTGCGAGATCTGCCCGGTCGTGAGCGGCCTGGAGGAGAACCGGCACCTCGTCGAGACCACCCTGAAGATCCGGCGGGAGGAGGGGGCGGACCTCGGGTGGGAGAAGCTCTTCGACGAGGCGAACGCGGCGGTCATGCGCGAGTCGAAGCGCCGCCGGTAGTCGGCCCGCGCGCTACGCGGCCCCCCCGCCGGCCGGCGGGGCGGGGCGATCTCCCGGAGGTCCCGGAGGAGGGGCGAGGCTTCCGCCGTTCCCTCCGGGCTCCTTCCGGGGCCGGGGCGGGAGGGGCTCCTCCCGCTCGATCTCGTCGCGCATGTCCTGGAGGCCCTTCTTGAACTGGGCGAGGCTCCTCCCGATGCTCCGGCCGACGTCGGGGAGCCGCCCCCCGAAGAGGAGGAGGGCCACGACGAGGATCAGGACGAGCTCGAGAGGACCGACCTGGTTGAGGAAGGCGAGCGGCGGCATCTCGGGTCGAGGAGGATCGTAGTCCAGGAGTCCCGTCCCACAACCGCCGCGGCGGCTCAGTAGGCCCCGGCGAAGGCGGGCTCGTCCTCGAAGAAGGAGCGGCTCTGGCGCCGGTCGAACGGCCGGCGCGAGTCGAAGAGGAGCGCGGGCTGCACGCGGAAGGAGAACCCCGAGTCCCCCGACCCGCGGTCGCGGAAGGCGGCGACCTCCAGGATCCAGTCGTGGCCGACGCGGCGCAGGACGAGGCGGTTGGCGAGGAGCCGGTTTTGCTGGAAGTCGTACTGGGCGACCCCCTCGACATCCCACTTCTCCCCGAGGTCGAGGGCCGCGCCCGCCGCCACCGCCGCGTAGGAGGTCTCGCCGTCGATGGGACTCTTCGCCTCCGCGTACCCGAAGAGCCACTCCATCCCTTCCCCGCTCGGCAGGCGCACCCCCGCGTCGAGGGTCCCCAGGTCGTCGATGCCGAGGTCGACCTCCCCGACGGCCCGGATAAGCGGGCGGCGCCCCCCGCTCCCGCTTCCCCAGGGGGCCAGCGTGAGGTCGAAGCTCGGGTTTCCCGTCGTCCGTCCCCCGTTGTCGCGCTCCGCGTCGGGGAAGAGGGGGACCGAGACGAGGAGATCGCCGAAGGTCAGCCCGGATCCGGAGGAGGCGATCCGATTCCGGACCGAGATCCGGACGGACTCCTTCTCGTCGATCGTCTCGGTCTCGTCGAACTGGAGGAGGTCCGTCGGGTCGCGGGTGACGGCGAAGGTGTTGGCGTACTCGACGATCGGGTCGACGAGGTGGGTGAGCGTCCCGTACGGGCGCTCCAGGTGGACGGAGCCGCGGGCCCCTCCCTCCCCGACGAAGCGTCCCGTCCCTCCCGACCCGCCGAGCCATTCCGACCAGGCCGTGTAGCGGACCGCCCCGAAGGGGGTGAGGGTGGCGGGCCCGATCCGGAAGGGGAGGTCGATCTGGTGCACCGTGTCGAGTCGCGTCGCCCGGAAGTCCGCCTCGGGAGTGAACGGGTCGACGCCGGGGAGGAGCTCGACGTCGGCGAAGCGCTTGCGGAGGTGGGCGCCCTCGACGCGAGCCGAGTAGTAGGGGACGAGGGGGAGGTCCCAGGCCCTCCCGATCCCGCCCGGCAGGGGAAGGGGAGGGAGCGGGAGGACAATGGCCTGGAGCGCGGCGTCGGGAAACGCCTCGTTCAGGGAGGGGGGAGGGCCTCCCTCCACGATCCCCTCCGGCGGCACCGGGTCGAAGTCGTTCAGCCGGAAGCGGGCGAACGCGGTGAAGGCGAGGTGGTCCCCGACCTCCCGGAACGAGGCGGTGGTCTCGGGCTCCTTCTCCTCCCGGAACTCGCGCTTGAAGAACTCCGGCAGGACGAGCGGGTCGCTCTCGTAGTCGACCTCGAGGTCGAGGATCCCCCGGGCCCCGACGTAGGCGCGGTGCTCCCAGCGGACGCGCCCGCGGGTGTGCTCCTCGCGGGCGTAGAGGTCGGCGTAGGGCCCGCTGTCCTCCCCATTGTCCTGGATCACGAAGCCCTTGAGCTCCCCCCGGTAGGCGCCCGGCGTGCGATACCCGAGCAGGAGGCCCGCGGAGGGCCCCCGGCGCAGGCTCTCGTCGAGCTCCAGAGTCCACTCCCCCTTGAATTCGCCGCCGATCCCGAAGAGGCGGTTCATCGCGCGGCCGGGCTCCCCGATGTCGTTCCCCCACTCCGTCGAGATGTGGGGGCCGAGCTTGTTGCTCGAGCCGACGCGGACGTCCCGGATCGGGAACCAGTCCCGGTCCCCTTCCCCGAAGCTGAACGTCGGGAGGGGGAAGATCGAGGTCCCTCCGATGCGGAGGGCGCTCCCCAGGCCCGTGATCGAGGCGGCCCCCTTCTTGTCCTGGCGGAGCTCGACCTCGTCCGCGGAGACGTGGTAGTGCGGCCGGGCGAAGGGGCAGGTCGTGAGCCGGGCGTTCTTCCCCGTGAGGGTCCCGTCCGAGGCCCTCCGGAGGTACTCCGCCCTCACGACGAGGGGGCGCGAGCCGCCGGACACCTCGACCGACGTCCGGAGGACGGGATCGACGAGGACCCCGGCTCCCGTGCGCAGGTCGAGGTAGAGCCGATCGAGACGGACATTCGACTCCCGGCCCTGCGAGAAGCGGACGTTCCCCTCGACGTAGATCTCGCGGGCGACGTCGAGGACGAAGCCGGGGAGCTGGCCGGAGAGGGGACCGGGTCGGGTCTGCGGCCCGGGTTCCGGCCGGGGCGGCGGGACCCCGGGGTCCTGCCGCAGTCCCTGTTCCTTCTCGACGCCGCGCTGGAATTCCCGCTGGTACTCGTCCCAGTCGAACCAGAGGACGACGAAGTCCCCCTCGACCTCGAGGTCGCCGCGGCGGAGGTAGACCCCGCTCGCGAGGTAGAGGAGCTCGTCCCCTTCCCTGCGGTTGTCGAGCCAGGCACAACGGAACTCCGAGGCGGGAAGGCTCTGGGCGGTCTCCTGCACCCTCGCCGAGACGAGGAGCAGGGCGGCCGCGGCGATCATCGGTTCGGACGCTCCGAGAGAGTCCCCGCTTCCAGCTTGATGAGGTGCGTGCGCAGGTTGTACTCGATCCGCTTCGCGCGGGCGCTCGTCCCCCGCTTCGCGTCGATGACCGCGGGGTTCCCGATCGCCACGACGTCCCCGCTCTTCGGGTCGAAACGCAGCTCGTCCCCGCGCGCGTCCACGCGGTCTCGAGCCACGAAGTGCGCGTCCCCGCGCGCCAGGAGGAATCCGACCCCGCCCTCGACGCGCGACTCGAACTCCTTCGCGTCGAGCGTCCAGGGGGTCTCCCCCGCCGACTCGGCGTGCACCTTCCCCTCGGCGCGGAGCGCCCGGGTCCCCGTCTCGAACCGGAGGGTTCCCTCGAAGGCGAGGTCGACGGGGGCGAGCGGGAGATCGGTCGGCCGGGTCTCCGCGGGCGCGGAGGCCGGTCGGAACCGGACGGTTCCACGCGGGGCGAGGAGGATCGCGTCCCCTCCAGGGCCCTCGAGGACGATCTCCGGCGCCGCGGCCTCGAACTCTCCCTCCGGCGCGCGGACGAGGAGCCGCGCGTCCGCGGCGCCGCCGTCGAGTCGGTGGCGCCCCTCCGCCCGGTCGAGGTCGAACCGGGCTCCCGACGCGCGCAACGTCGGGGATTCGATCGAGACCCCGCCCTCCAGGCTCGCCGTCCGGACCTCCCCGGTCGCTGGGTCGAGCACGGCCGACAGGCGCGCGCAGCGCGCGGCGGCAGGGGCGGCCTCCGGAGCGGGCGCCTTTCCCTCCGGGCGGCCGGTCGCGGAGCGGGCGATCCATTCGGCCGGAAGTCCGACCTCGACGTCCCCCTCGGCGACCAGGGAGGAGCGAGTCCCGTCGACCGTGCGCGCCGAGAGGGAGATCGGCGCCTGGCCCGCGCGAATCTCCAGGCGAGCGGGCGTCCCGGAAGTCTTGAAGACCTCCTCCCCGTCCATCTCGAGCGTCTCGCCGGACCCGGAGACGCCGCGCTTCGGATCGTGGAGCCGGTAGCCTCCCTCGGCGAGGACGCGCGCGCCTCGCTTCTCCGGTCCCCAGGCGAGCGCGATCCGTCGCTCCGCGACGAGGAATCCTCCCCCTTCGAAGGCGAGGGTGGCGCCGTCCGGGAGCGTCGCGGAGCCGGCGGCCTCGGAGCCCTGGGGGAGGCGGAAGGACGCCCATCCCCCGGAGGAGAGCGTCCCTCCCCCCACGCCTTCGAGGACGGATCCGGCGGCGCGGGCGTCGAGGAACGCGCTCGGGCCGAGGGAGAGGGAGAGTCCCCCGGCTTCGGGCACGATCTCGGCGACCGGGGCGTAGGCGTTCGCTCCGCCGAACCGGAGCCACGCCCCTCCCGTGGCGAGGAGGCGCAGGAGCTTCGCGCGCTCGATCCGCGCGACGGAGGGCCCCGCGATGAAGCTCGGGAGGACCGACTCCTCCTCGTGGAGGAGGGTCGGCCCCGCGAAGTGGGCGTCGAACCGCCCCTCCCCCTCCGCCGCGCGCTCGACCTGGAGGGCCCCCCGGCTCTCGATCGCGCGGATCCGGAGCGCCCTCCCCTCCCCTCCGCCGGCTTCCGGCGACTCGGCGGCGGGGAGGAGCGTCGAGCCTTCCGCGGCCAGGAGGCGCTCGACCCTCCCCTCGCCGTCGAGCCAGACGTCGAGTCGCGGCGAGGAGGCCTGGCCGAAGGCCCCGCCGAGGGTCGCATTCCCTGAGATCGAGAGCTCCCGGATCTTCCCGACCTCCTCGCCCTGCCCCGATCCGCGGGGGGGGATCTCGGCGACTGCCGTGAGCCGGTCCCCGGCGCCGGTCGAGCGCTCGCGGGGGCTCTCGCTCGAGACCCGAACGGCGTTCTCGAGGACGAAGAGGGCCCGGCGCCAGCCGGCGGCGTTGGGGGGACCGACCTCGGCCCGGGCGGGGCCCGCGGCCGTCGCGACCAGTTCGCGCCCCGCGGCGGTCGCCTGGGCGAACCGGATGTTGCGGCCGAGGGAGAAGAGGGACTTCGCGAGGTCCGCGGCGAGGTCCTCCCCCTCGAGGGAGAGGCCGCCCCGATCGACGGCGGCGGGACCGCTCGACTTTAGGGTCCGCGCGCGGGGATCCAGGTCGGCGACGGCGGCGCGGAAGCGGACCGGGGCCTCCTGGAAGGTGGGATCGACGTAGGTCCCCTCCGCCGCCTCGAGATGGAGGGGGGCGTCGGGCGCGAGGGCCGCCCCCTCGCTCCCCTCGGCCAGTCGCGCGCGCCCCCGGGCGGCGCGGATCTCGGCCTTCCCCCGGCGGGGGTTCGAGGGGTCGGAGATCTCGAGCGAGATCCCCTCGAGGTCGAGCGTCCCGTCCGGTCCCGTCCGCGTCACCGTGCCGGCGAGCGTCCACCCCTCGACCTCGAACTGCACGTGCCCCCGGATCTCGACCTCGATCCTCCCGAAGGGCTTGGCGAGCTCGGGGCGTACGCGCGCGATCGGGATCCCCGGATCGCCGGCGTGCTCGGGGGAGGCGCCCCCGGACCGCCTCAGGAAGGAGGGGAGCTCTCCGCCGAGGAAGACGAGGAGGGCGAGGCCGAGCGCGGCGAGGAGGAGGAAGGCCAGCGCCCGCTTCAGATGTCCACCTCGAGGAGATCCTGGACGTCGAGGAGGCCGACGGGCGCGCCCCTCTGGTCGACGACCGGGATCTGGTCGATGCGGTGCTCGTGGAGGAGATGACGCGCCTCCGCGACGAGCCGGTCGGGGTCGACGACCTTGGGGCTCCGGGTCATCACCTCCTCGATCGGCCGCCGGAGCAGGCCCTCGCGCTCCTGCTCGAGCAGGCGGCGCAGGTCCCCGTCCGTGAAGAAGCCGGCGAGCCTCCCCTCGCCGTCCACCACGATCGCGGCGCCGGGGCGGCCCGGGGTGGCGGTCATGACGACCAGCACCTGCTCGACGGCGGTCCCCTCCCGCACGATCGGGAGGCACTCCCCCTTGCGCATGACCTCCGAGACCCGCAGGAACCGGCGGCCGAGCGCCCCGCCGGGGTGGAACATCGCGAACTCCGCGGCCCGGAAGTCGCGCTCCCCGCAGACGACCATCGCGAGGGCGTCCCCGAGGGCGAGCATGCCGGTCGTGCTCGCCGTCGGGGCGAGGAAGAGCGGGCCGGCCTCCTCGACCGGGCCGATGTCGAGGACGCAGTCGGCGTGGCGGGCGAGGGAGGAACTCGGGTTGCCCGTGATCGCGATGAGGGGGACCCCGATCTTCTTCAGCGCCGGGACGAGGCGCAGGATCTCCTCCGTCTCGCCGCTGTTGGAGAGCGCGACGACGAGGTCGCCGGGCCGCACGCGCCCGAGGTCGCCGTGGAGGGCCTCCGTCGGGTGGAGCCAGATCGAGGGGGTGCCGGTGCTCGCGAAGGTGGCGGAGAGCTTCTGCCCGACGATCCCCGCCTTCCCGACGCCCGTGACGAGGAGGGTCCCCTTGCAGGCGAGGATCAGGTCGACCGCGCGCTCGAGGCTCGGTCCGAGCCGGTCGCGCAGCGACTGGATCGCGCGGACCTCGAGCGCGAGCACCTCGTGGGCGCGGCGGAGACGCGTCTCCCGCGTTTCCAAGACCGCGTATCGAAACACGCGGGGGAAGGACCGGCAAGGACGCCCCCGGTCGTCTGGATCCTCCTCGGGGGGGGTGCTATCTTCCCGCCCCCTTCCGGCAGCCGGTGCTCGGCGATCCTTTCACTCTCGTCGCGACCCTCGTCGTCCTCGTGTACTCCATCGTCCTTCACGAGGTCGCGCACGGTCGGGTGGCGAAGGCCTTCGGCGACCGGACCGCGGAGGAGGCGGGCCGACTCACCCTCAACCCGATCCCGCACCTCGATCCGATGCTCTCCCTCGCCCTGCCGGCGGTCTCCCTCTGGGCCTCGAACGGCGCGATCGCCTTCGGGTCGGCGCGCCCCGTGCCGGTGAACCCGTTGCGGTTGCGACCCCCGTCGGCCGGCATCCTCGTCGCCGCCGCGGGGCCGGCGACGAACGTCGCCCTCGGCCTCGGGGCGGGCCTCCTCTGGGGCGTCCTCCTGCGGACCGGGGTGTTCGACCCCGGGGACGCGGGCGCCCGCGGCCGGCCGCCGGCCACGCGGATGAACTTCTTCCTCGTGGTCTTCAAACACCAGCCGATCCCCCCCCACGCCGGGGCGCGCGGCCTCGGCGGCCGCGGC
>CBRGOK010000017.1:0-16573 GCA_967798035.1 uncultured bacterium | reverse complement strand
AGCCGAGCTCGGCCTTCACCGCCACGAGCTCCCGCTCCTGGTCCTCGACGCGGCGGGAGAGCGCGCGGTTCAGGCGCTCGATCTCCTCGTTCTGCCGGCGCACCTCCTCGAGCCGCCGGGCGTTGGCGATCGCGATCCCGGCCTGCTGCGCGAGGGCGTCGAGGAGGTCGAGGTCGTCCTCCGAGAAGGCGCCCGCCCGCAGCCGGTGGTCGACGGCGAGCACCCCCGCGGCCGCGCCCCCGACGGGGAGGGCGACGGCCATCACGCTGCGCAGGCGCATCTCCTCGATCGAGAGCGCCTCGCGGAAGCGCTCGTCCTCGCCCGCGTCGACGACGAGGAGCGGGCGGGAGCTGCGCCAGACCGGCTCCGCGATCCGGGAGAGGAACTTCGCCGGGGGCATCGCCACCGGCTCCCCGGCGAAGTTGCGCGCGAGCTCGTAGCGCAGGGCCGGCCTCGCGCCTCCCCCCAGGCCCCCCGCCGAGGCGTTCTCGAGGATCACGAAGCCACGCTCGGCGCGGGTCAGCTCGACGGCGGCGTCCACGATCTTCGTCAGGAGTGGCTCGAGGGCGGGCTCGGCGTTGAGGGCGCGGTTGATCCGGACGAGCGCGTGGAGGTCGTCGCGCTCGCGCAGGGCCGCGTCGACGGAGGTCGCCTCCCCCGGCGGCAGCCCCGCGGGCGAAGCGCTCCCGGGACCCGGCTGCTCGAAGAGGATCCGGGTCTTCCCGACCTGGATCACGTCGCCCGCGGAGAGGGAGGTCCGCTCGACCGCGGTCCCGTTGAGGAGCGTCCCGTTCTGGCTCCCCTCGTCGACGAGGACGAAGCCGTCGGCGATCCCCTCGATGCGACAGTGGCGCCGCGAGGCGCGGGGGTCCTTGAGGCGCACGTCGCTCCCGAGGGCGCGCCCGATCGTGACCGGGACCCGCTCGAAGACGAGGTCGTTGCGCGCGCCGTCCTCGAAGACGGTGATCTTCAGCCGAGGCATCCGTTCAAGCGCGCGCGATCCGGTGGTTTTCCCGCTCCTGCCCGACCCCCCCCACCCGGAATGCGGCCGATTATACGGAGGGGGTGGGGCGCGCCGGACTTAGCCCCGGCCGCCTCCGGGGTAACCCCCCTCAAGGGGGGAGGGAGGGCGGCCGATAGGTCCGAGGCGCGCCGTCCCCGACCGGCGCGGGAGGGGGCCTTCCACCTCCCCTCACGAGGAGCAGACCGCTCGGATGAAGCCCCTCCGCGATCTCCCTGCCTCCCTCGAGCCGGGCGAGGCGGTCCTCGGCGTCGTCCGAACGGAGTGCTTCGCCCGCGACGAGACGGGCCACCCGGTGAACCCCGGCGCCTTCACGCGCTGGGTCGACTCCCTCGCTCCCTGGTTCCGGCGGATCGAGGTCGCCGCCCCCGTCGTCCCCGCCTCCACGATCCCGGGAGGCGTCCCCTTCACCGAGGCGAACGTCTTCTTCCGCGGGCTGCCGAACCTCCGGGGGATCCGGCGCTGCTACCTCGGGGCGGCGCGCGCCTTCTCCCGGCTGAAGACGTGGGCCCGCGACTGGGACCTCGCGAACCTGCGGATGCCGGACAACTTCCTCCCCTTCGCCACGGCGCTCGCCCGCCGCCGACGCCTCCCCAACTACCTCTCCCTCGTCGGCCACCCATGGGAGGGAAACGAGATCCGTGCGAGCACGTTGCGCCCGCCCGCGCGGGCCGCAGCCGGAGTGCACGGCCGGCTCCAGCGCGGCTTCTACCGCCGGGCGCTGCGGGGCGCCGTCTGCATCGCGCATGGGGGAGGCCTCCGCGAGCTCGCCATCGACGCCGGGGCGCGAGCGCACTCCCTCCTCTCGGCGAGCCTCTGGGAGCGCGAGGTCCCGCAGGCGCCTCCTTCACCCGGCCCGGGCAACCGCCTCCTCTACGTCGGGAGGATCAGCCCGGAGAAGGGGCTGCGCTTCCTCCTCGAGGCGCTCGCGCGGACGGGGCGGAGCGACCTGCGCCTCGACCTCGTGGGGTGGCCCTCGGGGGGAGAGGACCGGGCGATCGCGGAGACCGCATACCGGCTGGGTCTCGGGTCCCAGGTGCGTTCCCTCGGATTCCTCCCGCTCGGGTCCTCCCTCCTGGAGGCCTATCGCACGCACGACATCCTCGTCCTCCCCTCGCTCTCGGAGGGGACCCCGCGCGTGGTCGGGGAGGCGATGGCCCACGGGCTCGCCGTCGTCGCTTCCGACTGCGGCGGGGTGAGCGACCTCGTCGAGGACGGCCGGACCGGTCTCCTCGTCCCGCCCGGCGACGCGGAGGCCCTCGCGAACGCGATCGTCGCCCTTGCCGGCGACGTCGAGCGGCGCGGCGCGCTCGCGGCCGCGGGCTTCGAGATCGCGCGCGGGAGGACCCTCGAGTCGCAGGCACGCGAGCACTTCTCGATCCTCCAGGGGGAGTGGGAGGCGATGGCGCAGGACGCGGGGCGAGCCCTCGAGGCGGCGCCGGCGTGAAAAGGCTGCGCTGGGCCCTCCCTCCCATCGCGGGACTCGCCGGCGGAGCGCTCGTCGCGATCCCGGGCGGGGCGGGCGCGCTCGCCGCCGGCGGGCTCGCAGCGGCCCTCCTCGGCCTCCTCGCGCCGGCCCTCGCCCTCGCCCTGTACGCCTGCGGGAACGCCCTCTCGGTCCGGGGCGTGCCGATCGGGGGGCTCTCCTTCGCGCCGGAGACGATCTTCCTCCTCTGGCTCCTCCTCGTCGGCCTCCTTCGCGCGGCGGGGCCCGAGGGATCGGGGGCGATCCGCGCCGCGCGGGCGCCCGCCCTCTTCGCCCTCGGCTTCGCCGCCGTCGGGCTCGCCTCCGCCCTCGCCGGCGGCATCGAGGCGTCCGAGGGGAGGATCCTCCTCCACTCCCCGGTCTGGATCGCGAACGCGGCGGCGGTCCCCTTCCTCTGCCGCGATCGGCGCGCCCTCCTCCGCGCGCCCGACGCCCTCGCCGCGGCCGCCGGCGCCGCCGGGCTCGCCTCCCTCCTCGCGCCCGGCCTCTTCACGAACGTGCAGGAGGGAAGTCTCCTCTCCGACTACCGCAACCCCTTCGCCCACTTCCTCGGCCTGGGCCTCGTCCTGTCGGCCTCCCTCTACCTCCTCGCGGAGGCCCCGGTCCGTTGGATGGCGGGCGGCGCCTCCCTCCTCCTCTTCGCGGCGCTCGTCGCGACCGGCTCCCGGGGGGGATGGGCCGCCGCCGCAGCGGGGCTCCTCGCCGTCCTCCTCTCCCGCGCTCGCGCCCTCGCCCCGCGCGGGACGCTCTGCGGGGCGGTCGCGGCCGCCCTCCTCGCCTCCACCCTCGCCCTCTCCGCCGACCCGGTCCGCATGGAGGCGGACCGGGCGGCCGATCGCTTCCAGACGATCTTCGACTGGAACCGGCGGTCCTCGAACCGCTACCGCCAGCAGGTCGCGGTCGCCTCGCTGCGGATCGCGGCGGAGCACCCCGTCCTCGGCGCGGGCCCGGGCCGGTTCCGCGCGGAGGCCGATCGCCACCGCGGCGGGCTCGAGGCCCTGCGGCGGGGGGTGTCCTCGACCGACAACGAGTACGCCCGGACCCTCGGGGAGCTCGGCATCCTCGGCCTCGGCGTCCTCGGGCTCGCCGGATTCGCCGTCGCGCGCCGCCTGCGGCGCGGCCTGCGGGCGGCGCCCGGCCCCGCGCAGGCGCTCCTCCCCGCCCTCGGCGTCGGCCTCCTCGCCCACGCCGCCGCGCTCGCGGTGTTCGAGGACCTCGCGTACGCATCCTCCCTCTGGTTCACCCTCGGGGCGGCCTGGACCTGCGGGAGCCTCGGCCCCGCGGACGTCGTCCTCGGCGTCGCGCCCCGCGGCGAACCCGCCGGTCGAGGACGATGAAGGTCCTCCTCGTCGGACGGCTCCCCTCGGAGGAGATCGGAGGCGTCGCCTCCTACACGGCGCTCCTTGCGGAGGCGCTCGGCGCGCGCGGGTGCGAGGTGGCGGTCCTCCACCCCGGGCGCCCGGGCGCGTCGAGGAGCGGGCCCTATCTCTCCTACCCCGCGGCGGCCCGTCCTGTCCCGGGCCGCAGGACGCGCGCCTACGCCGAGGCGCTCGCGGTCCGCGCCTGCGCGCCGGAGGCGATCGCCTGCTTTTCGCCGGACGTCGTCCACCTCCAGTACGCGGGGTCGATGGACCTCCTTCTTCCCTCGCGGCTCGCGCGGACGGGCGTGCCCCTCCTCGTCACCGCCCACTGCGGGCCGACCTGGAGGCACCTGGCGATCGCCCCGCGCGCCTCGACCCGAAGGCTCCTCCCCGCCGACCTCCTCGTCTGCCTGGGGGAGGCGCAGGCCCGGTTCTTCGCGCGGGCCGGATTCCCCCCCGATCGGATCCGCTGCGTGGGAACGGCGATCGCCGAGCCCTTCCTCGCTCCTCCCCCCTCGAGAACCGGATGCCGTCCGGGTCCGGGCCTGTTCCTCGGCCGGATCGCGCCCGAGAAAGGGATCGAGACCCTCCTCGACGCCCTCGGCCGGATCGCGCCCGAGGAACGCCCACGGGTGGACCTCGTCGGTCCCGCGCGCCCGCGCTTCGCCGCGCGCCTCCTCCACCGCATCGAGCGCCTCGGCCTCGGGGAGACCGCGCGCCTCGCCGGGCCGGTCGCCTCCGTCGGGGAACGGATCGCCCTCCTCGACGGCGCCGACTTCTACGTCCATCCGAGCCGCGTCGATGCGACGCCGCTCTCGGTCCTCGAGGCGATGGCGAGGGGGCTCCCGATCGTCGCGACCTCGCTCCCGGGGACGATCGAGCTCCTCGGCGACTCGGGACTCCTCGTCCCACCCGGGGAGAAGGAGCCCCTCGCCGAGGCGATCCTCGCCCTGCGCCGCGACCCCGCCCTGCGCCGGCGGCTCGGGGAAGGGGCGCGCCGGCGGGCGGAGGCCCACACGCCGGAGCGGCTCGCCAGGGCCTGCCTCGAGGGATACGCCGACGCGCAGGAGAGGCGCGCATGCGCATCGCGCACCTGACCTCCTACTTCCACCCGACCTTCTACGGGTCGCATGAGGCGCACCTCACCCGCGCCCTCGTCGCGCGGGGCCACGAGGTCACGATCTTCACGTCCGACCGGATGCCGCGCTGGGGAGGGGCGGCCGGGCTCGCCGACGAGCGACTCCCGCTCGGGGAGGGATCGTGGGAGGGCGCTCGGGTGCGCCGGTTCCGGGCCGGTCCGACGATCAGTTTCGTCCCCTCGCTGCCGGGGATCCCGGGGGCGCTGCGCGAGGAGCCCTTCGACCTCTACCTCTCCCACGAGCTCTTCTCCCTCGCCTCCTTCCACGCCGCGCGCGCGGCGCGCCGGTGGAAGCGCCCCTTCTTCCTCGTCCAGCACGCCTACCACGGGGGGCGCCGCCTGCGATACCGGGCGCTCTTCCGCGCCAACCTCGCGACGACGGGGCGGATCGTGCTCCGCACCGCGGCGAAGGTCGTGGCGCTCACGGAGGCCGCGGCGAAGTTCCTGCGCTCGGTCGGCCTCTCTCCGGAGCGGATCCGGGTCATCCCGACCGGAGTCGACATCGCCTCCTTCCGGCCGCGCGAGGGGGGCGCCCACGGGCCGCTGCGCGTGGGATTCCTCGGGCGGATCGAGAAGGGGAAAGGGGGGGAGCTCCTCCTGCGCGCCTTCGCCCGCGCCTTCCCGAAGGGGAAGGAGACCCTCTCCTTCGCCGGGGACGGGGCGGAGCGCATCCACCTCGCCGCCCTCTCGGTCTTCCTGCGGATCCCCGAGCGCTGCGCCTTCCTCGGGAGGCTCGCCCAGCCGGTCGTCCCCGAGTTCCTCCGCTCCCTCGACCTCGTCGCGGTGCCGACGGTCCGAGACGAGCCCTTCGGCGTCGTCGCCGTCGAGGCGGCGGCCTGCGGCCTTCCCGTGCTCGCCTCCTCCGTCGGCGGCCTCGCGGAGACGGTCGTCGACCGGGAGACCGGCCTCCTTCTCCCGCCGGAAGACATCGACGCGTGGGCGAGCGCACTGCGCCAGCTCGGCGAGGATCCGGCGCGCCGCGCCCTCCTCGGGCGCAACGCCCGGGAGCGCGCCGAGCAGACCTACGCCTGGCCGCGGATCGCCGATGCCTTCGAGGAGATGTTCCTCGCGGCGATCCGGGAGACCGCCGGGACCCCCTCGTGAGAATCTGCCCCAGTTCCGTGTTGATGGCGCTCGTGCGACCGTTCTGGGGCAAAGGGTTGTGCGCGTTTTTCCAAGAACAGGCCCCAGGTTCCGGCAACCGCAAGACCTGGAGTGACTTACGAACGAAATCAACACGGTTCTGGGGCAGTTTCCCCTCGTGAGGACGGCGGCGATCCTCACCGCCTCGCGCGAGCCGCGCGGCGCCGCGCGGGCGATCGGGGCGCTCCGCGCCACGCCACTCGATCCCCCCCCCCGCAACCACCGCGTCGCCCCCGACGAAGAGACCCTCGCCGTCGGACGCGACCGCGTCGAGATCCTTCGCGACCGGGGCCTCGGGAAGATCCATGCGCTCCGCGAGGCCTTCTCCCTCGTCGACGCCGACTTCCTCGTCCTCACCGACGGGGACGTGCTCGTCCAACCCGGGGCCCTTCCGGCCCTCCTCGACCGACTCCAAGACCCCAAGGTCGGCTGCGTCGCCGCGCGCCCCGTCCCCGCCGAACAACGGTCCGGCCTCCTCGGCACCTGGGCGCACTTCCTCCTCGAGGCGGCCCACCGGATGCGGGAGGAGGCCGACTTTCGCGGAAGCCCTGTCGAGCCCTCGGGCTACCTCTACGCGGTCCGCTTCGTCCAACCTCTCCTCTCCTCCCTCTCCGGCTCGACGGCCGACGACGTCGAGGTCGCCCATCTCTTCGCCGCCGCCGGGTTCCGCTGCGTCTACGAACCCGCCGCGCGCGTCGTCGTCCGCAGCCCCCGGACCCTCCCCGACTGGTTCCGCCAGAAGGCGCGCAACGCCCGGGGCCACCTCCTCGCCTCACGCCTGGCGCGCCTGTCGGGAACGGCCCGGATGCAGTCCTTCGCCCGAGAACTCGGCCTCTCCCTCCGGACTCCGATCCCCCCGCGCGATCTCCTCCGATTCCTCGCTCTGGTCCTCGCGCGCGGCTCGGCCTGGTCGTGGGCGAGGCTCTCCCTCGCCGTCGCTCCCCGCGCCCGTTTCGACGGCTGGCGCCGGATCGAGTCGACGAAGGAGTAGGCGTGAGGGCCAAAGCGCTCCTCCTCGGCCTCCTCGCCGCAGCCGCCATCGCCGAGGGAACCGTCCGCCTCCTCGACCTCGCCCCCGATGCCGGGTTCTACGGCTACCCCGAGGGGCTCCTCGTCCCGGACGCGCGCCTCGGCTGGAGGTATCGGCCGGGCTTCAGCGGCCGGTTCCTCGGCTCCCGCTACGCATCGATCCCGATCGAGATCAACTCCCGGGGCTTCCGCGGCCCCGAGTTCTCTTCCGAGCCCTCCCCGGACTCCTTCCGGATCGCCGGCCTCGGCGACTCGATCGCCTTCGGCGCCGGAGTCCGCGAGGAGGAGACCGCCTTCCGTCGCCTCGAGCAATGCCTGCGCGTCCGCAACCCCCGGACGGAGGTCCTGAACTTCGGCGTCAACCACTACGACGCCGAGAGGGAGGCCTTTCTCCTCGAAACCGACGTCCTCCCCGTGCGCCCCAACCTCGTCCTCCTCGCCTTCTGCCTGAACGACGCGGGCACCGAGGAGGGGAACCCGACGCCCCGCGCTCCCTTCGCCGTCCGCCTCCTCCGGTCGAGCGCGGTCCTCCGCCTCGCCCACCGCCGCGTCCTCGGCTCCTCGGAACGATATGCGGACTCCTACCAGCGCCTCTATCTCGACCGGATCGAGGAGGACTGGAGGAGCGCCGGGGAGAACCGAGTCGAGGCGGCGATCGCCCGCATGTCCGAGGCGAGCCGTCGCACTGGCGCGCGCTTCGCGGTCGTCGCCTTTCCCCACCGGACCCAACTCGGCCCCTCTCCCCGCCCCGCGATCCAGGATCGCCTTGCTTCCATCTGCGACCGGCAAGGCGCGCCTTTCCTCGACCTCCGCGAGGCCTACTCCTCCCGAACGCCGAGCGACCTCTTCCTCCCCGGCGACCCCTGGCATCCGAGCCCCGCCGGACAGGCCCTCGCCGCGGAGGCCCTCGCTGCGTTCCTCGAACGGGGCGGCCTCCTCCCCACGCCGTGACCGTCGCTCCCGCCCTCGCCCACGTCCGGTCCTCGCCGGGCGAGGGGATCGCCCTCGGCGCCGCCGCGCGGGCCGGCGGCCTCGCGCTCGGACTCCTCACGGCGATCGTCCTCGCGCGCGGCCTCGGCGTCGAGGGCCGCGGGGCCTTCGCCCTCTGCGTCCTCTACGCCGAGCTGACCGCGACCGTCTCCTCTCTCGGCATCCACGAGGCGGTCGCGTTCCACACGGCACGGGGAACCTTCTCTCCCGAGGCCTCCCTCGGTTCGGGGACGGCGCTCGCCCTCGGAACTTCCCTCGTCGGCGCCCTCCTCGGCGCCACGCTGATCGCCTGCGGAGTCCTCACGCTCCCTCCCGAAGGAGCGGCGCTCGCCCTGGCGGCCCTCCTCGCCGTGCCCGCGCTTCGCCTCCACCACGTCCTCGGCGCCTTCCTCCGGGGACGGGGGGAGTTCCGGGACTTCAACCTCCTCCAGGTCTCACGGCCGATCGCGACGCTCGGTCTCGCCCTCCTGTTCGTCGGCGCCCTCGGCCTCGGAGTCGCAGGGGCCCTCCTCGGCTTCGTCCTCGCCGCCCTCCTCCCGGCCGTCCTCGGCCTCCTCCAGACGCGCCGCGGTCTCGCTGCTCCCACCTTCCGGCGGGACGCGGCCGCCGCGATGCTGCGGTTCGGAGCCCGCGCGTGGCCCGGCACCCTCGCGGTCGTCGCGAGCCGCCGTCTCGACCTGCTCATCCTCTCCTGGTTCGCCGCCTCGGCCGATCTCGGCCGCTACGCCGTCGCGACCCAGGTCGCGGAGGTCCTCCTCTACTTCCCCTCGGCGGCGGCGATGGTCCTCCTCCCGCTCGCCGCGCGAGGGCCCCGCGCCTTCCACGGCGAGGGGCGATCCTTGTTCGCCCGCTCGAGCGCGATCCACCTCGGCCTCTGCGGCGTGGCCGCTCTCGCCGGGATCCTCCTCGCCCGACCCGCCCTCGCCTCCATCTTCGGCCCCGGCTTCGAAGGCGCCGCCGCCCCGCTCCTCTGCCTTCTTCCGGGGGTCGCCTGCGCTGGGCTCTCCCTCCTCCTCGGCGCCGCGCTCTCGGGATCGGGGAGGCCGGGGTCGAACGCGCTCGCGGCGGGGATCGGCGCGCTCGCAGCGGTCCCGTCCTACTTCCTTCTCATCCCCTCGCACGGGATCGTCGGCGCCGCGATCGGGTCGAGTCTCGCCTACGCGATCCAGGCGGCCGCGCAGGCCGCCTTCCTGGTCCGATCCGAGCGCGCGTACCGGCGAGCCTCAACTCCCCTCGTTGAGCGGCGAAGCCGGAGGGCCTGACTTCTTCGAGGGTGACACCTCGCCTTCCAAGGGATCCGACCCGGACTGCGCCCTGGCGAAGGAGTCCCGCGCTTCCTCGAGGATCTTTCGAAGCTCCTCCATGAACTTCCTCACCTCGGCACCCGGGACATTCCGTACTTCAGGCCTCTGCTGGGTGCTGGTTGTCGTCGCGTACTTCTCAGGCTCCGCACGGATGATCGCGGCTTGAACACGGCGTCCCAACCCAGGAGCCAGGAACACGCTGTTCTCGGCGACACTCCTTAGCATCTCGACCCGAAGCCTTCGCGCTGCCGCGTCAAGTTCTCTCAGCCGGGAGCGGCCCCCATGGACTGCGCGCACGAGAGCGAAGACCGCAAAGGCAGTCGCCGCCGCGATGGCGAAAACCTCCCCGGTCATCTGCTCCCCTCCGAATCTCTTCGCCAACGAAGAAGTCCGATGCAGGGCATCGGGCCGACATGGGGCAGGAACGAACAGATCACGTGTCCTCTAGGGATCCCCGTCGGTGTGACCGTCGTCAAGGACAAGCTTCTCTCGGACTGCGCCGTGGTCGATGTGATCCACGAAGACGGCCCATCCGGCGTTCGTGGCCGACATCGTCACGGTCGGCGTGTGGGAGACCGTCTGGCCGCGGGCCGCTGGGATGGTTGCAACGCTGCCCGGAACGGTCCTCCACTCGTCCGGGCGGCCTAGGGATCGGTTGATTCGACGAATCGAGTCGCACACGGGCGGTGCGCCTCCCGTCGATCGCGATCGTCTCGAGGGATGTGGGAGGGGTCCTCCCCTACGGCAGTTCGCGGAACTCCTTCATCGTCGCCATCCGGTCCTCGGTGACCTCCTCCCCCCACCTCGCGGCGACGAGGAGAGGCAGACGCCGGGGTTCCGCGAGGGTGCCGATCGAGAACGCCGCCGCGGCGCGGAGGTTCGAGGCGGAGCTGGGATCGGCGAGGATCGAGGCGAGCTCGTCGATCGCGGCGAGGTCTCCCGCGTATCCGAGGCCGAAGGCACCGGCCACCGCGACGGGCAGGTCGCGTTGGCCGACCGCGAGGGAGAGGAGGACCTTCGCCGTGGTCTGGTCGCCGGCAAGGCGGGCGAACAGGCCGAGCGTCCGGGCCCGGGAGAGTTCGGGGGAGAGAGCCAGGTTGGCCGCCGCGTCCGGGATCAGACGGTCCGACCAGCCGAGGAAGACGAGGGCGTCGAAGACGTAGAGCATGGCGATCGGGTCCTGACCGCCTCCGACGAAGGCCCGCATGGACTCCTCGGTTTCCCGGAGGCCGGCGAGACCCGCCGCGATGAAGAGGGCGACGCGAAGGCGAGGATCGCGGCTCTCCTTCTTCAGGGTCTCCAGGAGGGCCTTTCGCCCTTCCTCGGAGGGATCGTCCAGGAGAAGGAGGCCGAGGCCGAGCGCCGTCCACGGCAGGATGCGCGAGCGTCCTCGCGCCAGCTCTCGCAGGAGCGACGCTTCGGCCGCCGTCCCGCCGATCTCGCCGAGGGCGAGGGCCGCGTACCCTCGGGTCGTCGCGTCGGAGTCGGAGGCGAGGAGGTCCCCGAGCCGCTGGAGGACTTCCGTGTCCTTCGGTCCGGCCACGTCACCGAGGGCAAGCGTCGCGGCGCGCCGCACTTCCTCGGTCCTCGTCCATGTCGCCTTGAGAAGGGAAGGGATCGCGCGGGGATCCCCCATCCGGCCGAGCGCGCTCGCTGCGTAGCCGCGGACGGACGGGGAGACGTCCAACCGGAGGGCCGCCTCGAGCGGCGCGAAGGCCTCTGGTTCTTCGAGGAGGCCGAGGGCGCGCGCCGCCGCGCATCGAACCTCCTCCCTCCCGTCGGAGAGGGCGCGGACGAGAGGAGGGAGGGAGAGCGACTCGGCGCACATCGCGAGGCCGAACGCGGCGAAGGCGCGCACGTGGTCACGATCCGTGGGTCGGCCGATGTCGTGGGAGTTCTCGAGGATCTCGGCCAGGATGCGGGACGCCTCTTCGCCTCCTAGGAACCCCAGGCCGAGAGCGGCGAGCTCGCGGACACGGACGACCGGGTCGGAGAGCAGCGGGCGGAGGTCCTCGAGGGTGCCCGCGCCGCCGATTTTGCCGCGCGCGTACGCCGCCGCGCTCCGGACGTAGGGGGACTCGTCGGTGAGGGCGCCTCGGACCTCCCCGAGGGCGAAACGCGCGGCGATGGCCGGCCCCGAACTCGAGGGCGTACGCCAGACCGAGAGGACCGGGGGGCGCCGATCGGACGGGCTTCCGGAATCCGTGGACGGCATTCGGGGAACGCGGGCGCGCTCGAGGTACCGCGCGCGGTTGACCTCCCACCAGTCCATCCACGGCTCCGGCCCCGGGGCCTCGAGGGAAAGGCCGGTCCGCGGGCCATAGGGAAGACCGCCCAAGGGCCCGGGTGCGGCGGGCCCGGGCGTCCTCGGACCGCCGAGGCTCGGCGGAGTGATCGGACCGCCACGGGAGGGCGGCGCCGGGGAATCCCCCCGAGTGAGCGGACCGGGGTTTGTCGGGGTCGGTGTCGGCGCCCCGGGAGGCGGGGGTGCGGGCGGCTTGGGAGGCGGGGGGGGCGGGACCCACTTGGGCGGCGGCGGGCCGCCCGGCCCGCCTCCTCCACCCGTGGGGGGGCACTGGGAGAAGCCCCGGGGCGAGAGGAGCGCGAGCGCGAGGAAGGGCGCAAATCGGATTGCGATGTTGGCCATGGTCGAGACTCCTGCCTTCAGGGGAAGTCGAGCAGACCGGTGGCTCCGGTCGGATCGAACAGGGCCGTGGGGAACGCGAGGTAGTTCTGGTCGGCGGCGACCTCCGCCCTCCAGGGCAAGGTCCTGCGATCGCCGATGCGTCCGAGGGCGGTGGCGGCCGCGCGCCGGGTGATTCCCGGGAAGCCCCGGTTGCGAAGCAGCGAGACGAGCGAGGCAATCGCCTGGCCGTCGCCGACCTGCGCCAGGGCGTTCAGGACCGCCACCTCCGCGGCCGCGGGCGGTCCCTCGAGGAGACGCAGCAGCTCCGGGACGACGCCGGCATCGCCGAGGAGCAACGAGGCGACCGCGGCGCTCCGGAGGAGATCGGGCCGGCGGGTGCTCTCCCGGACGAGAGTCATCATCTCGGCCTTGCCGGCCCCGCCGCCCGCCAGTCCAAGGCCGAGGCAGACGTGGCCCCGGGAGCGTTCCTCCCCGATGCGGTCCAGGGCGTCGAGGATGAGCGCGGACGACCCCGCGTCGCCGGCGAGTCCGAGCGCGATCGAGGCCGCGGCGACGGCGGAGGGGGCGCGGGATCGGCGCAGGAGTTCGCGGAGCGCCGGGACCGGGGAGGCGGCCTCGGACGGGGTTCCCTTGGGGCGAGCGCCATGGGCGAGAACGCCGAGCCCGAGAGCGACCCACGGGCGAACGAGGGGCCGCCCGGAGCGGAGCGCTCGCTCGAGGACGAGCCTCGCCCGATCGCCCCCGATCTCTCCGAGGGCGATCGCGGCGAAGCCGCGGGAGGAGGATTCGCCCGCCCGAAGCACTTCGCCGAGGAGGTCGACGCTCGGGGCGTACTCGTCGGAATCGGGAGAAACGAGCAGGCCGAGGGCGAGCACGCAGGATTGCCGGACCTCGCGCTCGGTCGCCTTTGCCTCGATGGCGGAGCGGAAGAGTCGGACGAACTCTTCGGCCCGGAAGCCTGCGAGTCTCCCGATCGCGAGAGGAAGATGCGCGCGAACCTGGAGGTCTTCCCTCGGATGGGCCCATCGCCGGCGGAGGAGATCGAGCGCGCGCGCGCGCGCCTCCTCGTCCGGGGGAGGAACGATCCCCAGCGCGAGGGCCGAGGCGGCCCGGACGTCGGATCGCAAGGTGGCCGCCGACTCCACGGCCCGCAGGAGCGCGGCGTGCACTTCGGCCCGGGTCGATTCGCGGGCCCGGCCGAGGAGGGCGAGGGCGACCGCCGCGAAGGATTGGAGGCGCGCCGAGACCTCGCGCTGGCCGGCGAGGGCTCGCCCCGCCGCGTCGCCCGCGAGAAGATCGCCCAGGGGCGAGAGCGCCTGCGGAACCCCGAGGATCCCGAGACCGAGGGTTGCTGCCTCCCGCACGGCGAGAACCCGGTCCGCGAGGCGCTCCTCGAGCTGCGCGCGCAACCTCGGGTCCTCCCCGATCTTGGCGAGCGCGAGGAGGCAGGCCTCGGCGGTCTCCGGGTCTCCCGCTCCCTCCAGGAGCGCGGGCACGACCTCCGCGCGCAGGCGCTCGCGCGAAGGCATCCCCGGCAATGGAGGAGCCCGCCCTTCGCCGAGGAAGAACTGGTCGGACCCGGTGACGACGAGCGAGACGGTCTTCCGGCGGTTCCGCAGGTCGAGGAACCGGTCCTGGTTGATCTCCCACCAGAGCTCCCACCCGCTCAGGTCGGGACCCAAGTCGACGCCGCTCCCCCAAAGGGGCCCGGGGGCGACCGAACCGCCCATGCTTCCCCCGAATCCGCCCGCCCCGACCCCAGGGGCCGGGAAGGTGGGGCGGTCGATCCCTCCCCCGGAGGCGCCTGGAGCGTTGCCGCCAGTGGTGGGCCCGGCGGGCGGGTTCGGAAGGGTGGGTGTGACGGTGTCCCCAGGCCCCCGATACGTTCCCCCATGCCCCACGGACCGGGGCGCAAGGAAGAGGAGCGTCGAGCCGAGCCCGGCGAAGAACAGCGCCAATCTCGAGGGCGGGGACCCTCGCATGGACCTTCCTTCCGCTGTGTACTCGGGCGGAGGAGGCCCGGGCAAGGGTCGTGCCGGGAGTCGTGCCGCCGTCTCTCCTGGACACAAACATCAGCAGCCCAAGCGCTGGCGACCGGGGCCCGCCCGAGCAGGGTTCGCAACGAGGAGTCAGGGACATGCGGTTCGCGTTCCCGACTCGAAACACGACCGCACGGGGGGACCCGAAGTGAGCGGATCAGCGCGCCGGATGCGGGGGAGCCCGCCGGAACCGCACGACGATCTGGTAGACGTCCGATCCGTTCGGAGTGTCGGCGAAGCGAATGGAGACGCCGTCCGCCCGCTTCTCGAGCGCGACGAGGTCGCGGCCCGACTTCGAGACGACCTCCGCGCTCCCGAAGTCCACGTCATCGGGGAGGAAGCGGGTCCCCCCGACGTTCGGAAGCGGGCCCTCCGCCTCAGGGAGCCAGAGGACGCCGTTCACCCTCACCTGCCCCTCCGGCCCCCTCCAGCAGCGGTGGACCCACTCCGCCGCCGACCTCGAGATCCGGAGCTCGTCGCTCCCGTCGATCCGGGCCGCGACCCGGAACTCGACCGGAGGCCGAACGGCCTGGAAGACGATCTCGAACCGGTAGAGGCCGGCACCGAGCGGGGTGTCGTTCAGGTGGATCGTGATCGCGTCGGGCTCCCGCTCGAGGACGACGGCGTCGCGGCCCTCGATCCGGCGGAGCACGGCGGTTTCGAAGTCGACGTCCGAGGAGAGGAACCGGGTAGGCCCGTAGTTCGGCAGACGCGGCGCCGCCTGGGGGTGCCAGCGGACGTCGTTCAGGAGGACCGGACCCTCCGGGAATCCCCAGTGAAGGTGGGTCCACTCGGCCCCCTCGCGGGTGATCCGAATCCGGTCGCTCCCGTCGATCTTGGCCAGGAAAGGCAGGACGACGGGGCCCTCCGCTTCGGCCACGCCGGTGTCGGAGGGAACGAGGACGGCAGACAGGAGAAACGCGACGTCCAGGACCATGGCGGAGGCCTCCGTCGGGTCTCCCCTTCGACGCCGGGACGCTCCAGCGGTTCGCGCCCCGCGGATCCCCTCAGCGAAGGTAGCCGAGGGCTCTCAGGCGCCGCTCGGCCTCCTCGGCGGCGTGGGGGTCCTCCGACGGCACAGTGGATTCGGTGCCCGGCGGGGACCAGGTCGGGACGCGCGGGAGGGAGGCCCGCTGGCCCAGGAGCTCCCGAAGGACGCGTCCCTGCATCTCCTCCGGCACCGGGAGCCCCAGGGCGGCGAGGAGGGTGGGCGCAAGGTCGAGGATGGTCGCGCCTTCGCTCCGGGCTCCCCGGGGAACGCCGGGGCCTCGCGCGATCAGGATCCCCGGCGGGGCGTCGTCGTGATGGAACCGGACCCGCCCGGCCTCGTCGAGGGCCCTGCGCATCCCGTGGTCCGAGACGACGAGGAGGAGCGTCTCGGGGGGGAGGCGTTCGAGCAGCTGGCCGAGCCATCGATCCGTCCACCGGTACGTGCCGCGGACGATCTCGCCGAAAAGCCGGGCGCGTTCCGGGGAGACCTCGGGGACGATCCGCGGGTCGCAGTCGAGCGCCGCGTGCTGCGCGACGTCGATCCCCCGGAGGTAGACGGCGAGGAGGTCGAGCCGCGGTAGATCCTCCTGCGCCCGCAGTGCGACGGCGCCGTAGGTCTCGTCGAGGGCCACGAGGAACGGGAGCTCCGTGCGCGCCGGATCCGCCTTCCCCAGCTGGTCGGCCGGAACGCGGAAGACCCGCGCCGCCTCCTCCTCGGAGAGGCCCGATCGCTCGGAGAGGACGGATTCGGGTAGCGAGGCGGGATCGCGGACGAGAGGAGCGAGGGAGGAGGCGAGGGCCGGGGGATGGGTCAGGCCCCGCTCCGCGGGGGCGATCCGGTCGAGCGCGAGGGATCGGTGGTAGGCGAGACGATCGGTGACGAGCCAGCCGTTCACGGGCTCCGCGGGCCAGGACGCCCACCAGTGGACGACGGCGACCTGCTCGCCGGCCGCCGAGGCGAGACCCCAGATCGTGGGGACGCGCCTCTGGCGACTCGAGACGAGGTCGGCCCGCGCGAGGCCCGCCCTCGAGGCGAGGGATCGGAGCCACCTCCAACCGATCAGGCGCGGCGGACGGGAGATCCCGAACGGCGTGGCGACTCCCTCGAAACGGGTGAGGGCGTACTCCGTCACGCCGTGGCTCTCCGGAGGGTGGCCGGTGGCGATCGACGTCCAGAGGGCGGGCGACTCGGTCGGGACCAGGGTGTGGAGAGGCCCCGAGGTCCCGCCCCGGATCAGCCGTTCGAACGTCGGAAGCTCCCCCGCCTCGATCCCGAGGCGAAGGAGCGTCTCGTCGGCGCCGTCGAGGCCGATCAGGACCACGGGCGAGTGGGGCGCGGGGGACGGCGCGTTCGGGGTGCAGAGGAGGGGTCGACGGTGGTTCCCCCGCGCGACGTCGAAGATGGCGGGCGCGAGGGTCGCGCCG
>CBRGOK010000016.1:0-17786 GCA_967798035.1 uncultured bacterium | reverse complement strand
TCTTCTATTACTTCGAGGAGCGCTCGGGGGAGCGCGTGCTGGTCGTACGCGGCCCGGGCCACTCCGCCGCGCGGACGCAGCCGTTCATACCCTCGGAAGAGAACCCTCCGGAGGTCCGGGTCGTCCTCGGTCCGGCTCATCGGATTCGGGGGACGACGGTGCTCCCGTACGGGAAACCCGCGGCGGGCATCGACCTGTACGCGCTTCACCCCGCGATCCGGCCGGAGGAAATCGCGAGGGCGAGGATCAACTGGGGGGACTGGAAGGAAGGACCGGGGCTTCCAGGTCCCTACGTGCTCGGATTCGCGACATCGCGCGAGGACGGGTCGTTCGAGGTCCGCGACCTCCCGGAGGGTCCCTACACGCTGGTGACCCTGTGGAGGCATCCTCGCGGTGAGGGAAACGGTTCGGAGATTCGCGCCCTCCTCACGGGGATCGGCACCGACGCGAGCGAGGTCGTCTTCCATGTTCCGCCGGAAGAGGAGGAAGACCGAGCGAAGGCCCGGCTCGAGGGAACGGTCACGGACGCTGCAACCGGCGCTCCGCTCCTCGACTTCGAGATAGTTCTCAAGAGCGACCGCCGCGCCGTGTCGGGGGAGAAGACGGCCCCGGGCAAGTTCCGCGTCGAGGCGCCGCCGGGGACCTGGAAACTCACCGTGTCGGCCGAGGGGTACGCGGCCTTCGTGCGCGAGGGGATGGAAGTCGGTCCGGAGACCGTCCCCGAGCCGATCTCCGTGGTCCTCGACGGGGGAACGACGGTTCGGGGAGTCGTCCGGGGCATCCCTCCCGAGCTCGAGTTGGAGCTTGCCTTTCGCCGGGAGGGAGAGCGCGACCGCCTGAGAGCCAAGATCGGAAAGGACGGCGCGTACCGGCTGAGGGGCTTCCGGCCGGGCAAGTACCAGGTTGCACTCCTCGGCGGGCCGGTCCTCCCCCCGGGCGACCCGGGGGAGCTTGTGATTCCCGAGTGGGAGAGAGAGGTCGGCTTCGACCTAGAGGTCGTTCCGGCGGGCAAGCTCGAGCTACGCCTGCGGAGCTCCCGCCTGTCGATCGGCGCGACGCCGTTGCGGCTCGAGATCCGGGACAGGGCTGACCGGGTCGTCCGGACGGTGAACGGGACGACGGACGGGTTGCTCTTCTTCACGCTCCTCCCAGGAGAGTACCGCCTCCGGCTCGAGGCTTCCGGGGCGGATCCGCAGGAGAAGAAGGTCGCGATCGAGGCAGGGACGTCTTCCGAACTCGAAATCGAGATCCCCTGAGGGGGCGGCGCCGGACGGCGTCATTCCTCCCGCCCCTCCGAGCCGCTACGCTCGGGAGCGCCTTGAACGTCCTCCTCGTCGAAGACGAGCGCTCGATCGCCGTCACCCTGGGCGACTCGCTCTCCGCCGCCGGCCACAAGGTGAAGACCGTCGCCGACGGAGCGGAGGCAATCGGGCTCCTCGAGAAGGAGGCGTTCGACTGCGTCGTCACCGACGTCCGGCTCCCGGGGGCCGACGGGATGGAGGTCCTGCGCAAGGCCCGGGCCCTCCCCGATCCCCCGGAGGTCGTCGTGATGACCGCCTACGCGACGATCGAGCACGCCGTCGAGGCGATGCGGGCGGGCGCGATCGACTACCTCCAGAAGCCCTTCGTCAACGAGGCGGTCGTCGAGAAGCTGGCCCGACTCGAGAAGGTCCGGGCGATCGGGCGGGAGAACGTCCGGCTCGTCTCGGAACTGGGGAAGCGCCCGGCGTTCGGGGAGATCGTCGGGACCTCCCCCCTCATGCGGGAGCTCTTCCAGACGATCGCCCGCGTCGCGCCGAGCGACGCCGCGGTCCTGATCGAGGGGGAGTCCGGGACCGGGAAGGAGCGCGTCGCGCGCGCGATCCACAAGGCGAGCACGCGCGCGGGAGGAGCGTTCGTCCCGTTCTCCTGCGCCGCGCTCCCCGAGACGATGATCGAGGACGAATTGTTCGGCCACGAGAAGGGGGCCTTCACGGACGCCCACCGGGAGAAGCGCGGGCGCTTCGAGCTGGCGAACGGCGGGACGATGTTCCTCGACGACATCGACGACGCCCCGGCGGCGACGCAGGTGAAGCTGCTGCGTGTCCTCCAGGAGAAGACCTTCGAGCGGGTGGGGGGGGAGAAGCCGATCAAGGTCGAGGTGAGGGTCGTCTCCGCCACGAAGGTGCAGCTGAGGAAGCGCATCGCCGAGAAGCGGTTCCGGGAGGACCTCTTCTGGCGGCTGAACGTCGTCCCGATCACGCTGCCGCCCCTGCGGGCGCGGACCGGAGACCTCCCCCTGCTCGTCGAGCACTTCCTCGGCCTGTATGCGAAGGACCGCCGCTACCGCGTCCGGCCGGAGGACATGGAGGCGATGGAGCGCTATCCCTGGCCCGGGAACGTCCGGGAGCTGGAGAACTCGGTGCAGCGGGCCGTCGCGCTCGCGGGGGAGGCGGAGTGTCTCAAGCGCGAGCACCTCCTGCCGATGTCGGGGGAGTGGCGCGGGGCCTTCGAGATCCACGACGAGGTGCGCCCCCTGCGGGCCGTCATCGAGGAGTCCGAGCGGGAGCACTTGAAGCGGGTCCTCGAGAAGACCGGGGGCCACCGGGCGCAGGCGGCGAAGCTCCTCGGCGTGAGCCGCAAGGTCCTCTGGGAGAAGCTCAGGAATCACGGTCTGGACACGGACCGGGGGCGTGCAGCGGGGGAGGAGGAGGAAGGGGCCCCCGGCGAGGAGGCGGAGGCCTGACGGGCGGGAGCGTTCCCCGATCCTTCTTCCTCGCGGACCTGCACCTGAGGCCGGAGGAAGGGGGGGCGATCGCTCGCTTCGCGGCGTTCCTCTCGAGTCTGCGGACCGGGGAGAGGCTCTTCGTCCTTGGGGACCTCTTCGACGTCTGGCTGGGGCCCCGGAGCCTCCGGGTCCCCGGCTTCGCCCCCGTCCTGGAGGCGTTCGCCCAGGCGACGGGGCGCGGGGCGGCCGTCGAGGCGGTCGTCGGGAACCGGGACTTCCTCCTGGACGGGTCGTTCGAGAGACGGACCGGGGTCCGGATGCGGGGAGAGGAGATGGTGACGCAGGTGGCGGGCCGCCGGGCCCTGCTGGTCCACGGGGACACCCTGTGTACGAGAGACCTCGCCTACCAGAGGTACAGAAGGGTCGTCCGCTCGCGGCCCGTCCGGGCCCTCGCGCGTCTCGTCCCGGGATCCCTCGCCGGCGCGCTGGCGGGAGGGCTCCGGGCGAAGAGCACGGCAGCGGTGGCGGCGAAGCTGCCGGAGACGAAGTCGATCGTCCTCGAGGCCGCCGAGAGCGCCGCGGCCGGGAAGGGATGCACCCTCGTGATCTGCGGTCACGCCCACGCCCCGAGCTTGCGGCGGGTGGGGGAGGTGACCCTGCTGGTCCTCCCCGCCTGGGGCGACGGAGGGGGGGCGGCCGCCGAGATCGAGGGGCAGCTGCGGGCGACCGACGGGGAGGGAAGGCCCGGGGAGGTCCTCCTCCCCCGCGCGCCTTGACGGGGGCGCGGATTCTCCTATGCTCCTCCCCCTCCCGAACGGCCTGGCCGCTCCGGGTAGCGTGGCAGGACCCCGACGCGAAGCAATGGGCCCCCCTCCCCGGACCGAAGTGGTCGCGATCGACGGGCCCTCCGGCGCGGGCAAGAGCACGGTGGCCCGCGAAGTCGCCTCGCGACTCGGCTACGTCTACCTCGACACCGGGGCGATGTACCGCGCCGTGGCGCTCCACTTCGTCCGCCGGGGCGTCGACCTTCGGGACGGTCCGGCGGTGCGCCGGGCCCTGGACGAGATCGAGATCGACCTCGAAGAGGAAGGACGCATTTCGCTGAACGGCGAGGACGTGACGCGCGAGATCCGCTCCGGCAAGGTGACCTCGAGGGTCTCCCAGGCCGCGGCGCTGCCGGCGGTGCGCCGCAAGATGGTCGCCCTCCAGCGGGCGATCGCCAAGCGCGCCCGCGGGGTCGTCGCCGAGGGGCGGGACACGACGACGGTCGTGTTCCCCGAGGCGTCCGCGAAGTTCTACCTCGACGCCTCCCTCCCCGAGCGGGCGCGTCGCCGGACGAGCGACTTCCTCGCCGAGGGGGAGGCGGTCGCGCTCGACGAGGTCGAGGAGGAGATGGCGGTGCGCGACCGCTCCGACTCGTCCCGGAAGACCTCCCCCCTGCGGAGGGCGGAGGACGCGATCGCGATCGACACGACGGAGACGCCGGCCTGGGCCGTCGTCCAGCGGGTGCTCGACGAGGTGGAGCGCCGCCGGCGGACGGCGAGCGCGGCGCCAAGACCGGTGAGACGGGGATCCTCCTCGCAGGGACGGTCCCGGAAAGGACGCTGAGGGAGAACATGCGCGGTCGGGAGCTGGTCCGGAAATTCGATCTCCCCGAGGAGGAACTCGTGCGGCGGGCGGGCGCCGCCCTCACCTTCCCCGAGGAAAGCCTCGTGAAGACCCTTGAGGACACGGTGAAGGACGTCGCTACGGGGGCGATCGTCTCGGCGCGCGTGATCGAGGTGACCCCGGAGGGGGCGGTCGTCGACTTCGGCGGGAAGGCCGAGGGGACCGTGGCGGCCGAGGAGTTCCGGGACGGCCCGGCGCCCGCGGTGGGGGAGACCTTCGAGATCCTCTACGAGGGGATGAACGACGAGACGAACACCGCCATCGTGAGCAAGCGGCGGGCGGACCGGCTCCGCGCCTGGGAGCGGGTCGTCAAGACCTACCACGAGGGGGACACGATCAAGGGGATCGTGCAGCGGAAGATCAAGGGAGGCCTCCTCGTCGACGTCGACCACGTGCCGGTCTTCCTCCCGGCCTCCCAGGTGAACACGCGCCGGATCCAGGACGTCGGGGAGTTCATCGGCCGGGAGGTCGAGGCCGAGATCATCAAGATCGATCCCGAGCGGATGAACATCGTCGTCTCCCGCCGCCGCCTCCTCGAGCGCCAGCGGGCGGAGGCGAAGGAGAAGCTCCTGACGGAGGTCGCCGAGGGGCAGATGCGGCGGGGGATCGTCAAGAACATCGCGGAGTTCGGCGCCTTCGTCGACCTCGGCGGGATCGACGGGCTCCTCCACGTCACCGATATGTCCTGGGGCCGGATCGGCCACCCCTCCGAGATCGTCAAGGAGGGGGAGGAGATCGAGGTCCGGGTGCTCCGGATCGACAAGGAGCGCGAGCGGATCGCCCTCGGGTTGAAGCAGAAGTCCCGCTCCCCGTGGGAGGACATCGAGACCAAGTACCCCGCCGGCTCCCGGCACAAGGGCTCGGTCGTCAACCTGATGTCCTACGGCGCCTTCGTGAAGCTCGAGGACGGCGTCGAGGGGCTCGTCCACGTCTCGGAGATGTCCTGGACGCGGCGGGTCAACCACCCGAGCGAGATCGTCAAGGCGGGCGACCCCGTCGAGGTCGTCGTCCTCGACATCAACAAGGACAAGCAGGAGATCTCGCTCGGCATGAAGCAGGCCGAGCAGAACCCCTGGATCGGCGTCGAGGGGCGCTACGGGCCGGGGACGGTCCTCGAGGGGAAGGTCCGCAACCTCACGAACTACGGGGCGTTCGTCGAGATCGAGGAGGGGATCGACGGCCTCCTCCACATCTCCGACATGTCCTGGACGAAGAAGGTCACCCACCCCTCCGAGGTGCTGAAGAAGGGGGACACGGTGAAGTGCGTCGTCCTCGCCCTCGACGCGGACAAGAAGCGGATCTCCCTCGGGATGAAGCAGCTCCTCCCCGACCCCTGGCAGGACCAGATTCCCGCCAACTTCCACGTCGGGGACCTCGTCACGGGGGCGGTGACGAAGATCACCTCCTTCGGCGCGTTCGTCCGGCTGGAGGAGGACCTCGAGGGGCTCCTCCACATCTCCGAGCTCTCCGACCGCAAGATCGCCACCCCCGAGGAGGTGGTGAAGGTCGGCTACAAGGTCGAGGTCCGGGTGATCCGCCTCGACCGCGACGAGCGCAAGATCGGCCTCTCCTTCGTCCACGCCGACTTCGCGGAGAACGAGGAGATCGACCGCCGCGAGCGGGAGAAGGCCGAGCGCAAGAAGGCGCGCGCCGCCCAGAAGGCGGCCGCCGAGGCCGCGAAGCAGACGACCGGGAAGGAGGAGGGCGCGGAGCCCGCCGCCGCCGTCGCGGAGGCGGCCCCGGTCGAGCCCGCCCCCGCGGACCCCGACGAGCCGAACGTCCCGGGCGCCGCCCCGGTCTAGGCCCTCCCGCGTGCGGCGCGGGTCGGCCCTCCTCCTCCTCGGAGCGCTCGCCTGCCGGAGCGACCGGGCGGGCGCCCGTGCCACCTCGCCGTCTCCCCCGCCCTCCTCCGAGGAGGCGGTCCGCGAGGCGCTCGTCCGTCGGGCGATCGACGAGGCCGCCCGGTTCCTCCGCGAAGGGGACCTCGAGGCGGCCCGCGACCGCGTGGAGCGTCTCCAGGGGGGGGAAGCGCCCGCCGAGCTCGCCCCGACCATCCGGGGGCTCGCCGCCCTCCTCGAAGGGGAGGAGTGGAGGGCGCGCCTGGAGTCGGGCGCGCGCCTCGAGCCGGCGAGCGAGGTCGTCGAAGCGGGCGAGCCGATGAGGCTCGCCCTCCGCGTGCGGAACGACGGACCCGTCCCCGTCTCCTTCCCCGGCGGCGAGGGAGGGAGGGGAGGGGCGGGGATCTTCGACATCACCTTCGTCGAGCGGCGGGTCGACGGGACCGACTTCCGGGAGCGGGAATCCCGGCCCTTCACGATCGGCCCCCTCGAGGTCGCCGCCGGCGGGGAGGCGAGCGTCCTCCAGGAGATCCCGACCCCGCCCGGGGCGGCCTACGCGCTGCGGGAGGTCGAGGTCGCCGCGGAGCTGCGGCCCGCGTCCTTCGAGGCGGGGGGGACGGGCCTGCCGCTCCACCGCGTGCGGTTCCGGCCCTGCCGGATCCGGGTCTGCCCGCCGGGGTACCGGGGGGTCGCGGAGCGGCCCCTCGAGTCCCTGCGCCTCGCGCTCTCGTCCCCATCGCCCCGGTTCGACCGTCACGTCCTCCTCGCCGCGGCCTTCGTGTCCGACGCGGAGAGGGAGGAGGCGGTCGCCGCCTGCGCGGTCGCGCTCTCCGGGGCCGATCCGAGGCGCCAGCGCGGCGCCGCGGCCGCGCTGCGGATCCTGCTGCGGCGGGACGACCTCCCCCCCGATCCCGACCTCTGGCGCGCGCGCCTCAAGCCCGTGGCGAGCGCCCCCGCGCCGCGGTGAAGGACCGAGCCGACCCCTTCGAGATCCTCCGGCGAGGGACGGTCGACCTCGTCACGGGTGAAGAGTTGCGCCGCCGCCTCGCCTCGGGCCGGCGCCTGCGCGTCAAGCTCGGCTGGGACCCGACGGGCCCCGAGGTCCACCTCGGCCACTGCGTCGTCCTGCGCAAGCTCCGCGCGTTCCAGGACCTCGGCCACGAGGCCATCCTGATCATCGGGGACGGCACGGCGATGGTCGGGGACCCGACGGGCCGGCAGAAGCAGCGCCCCCCTCTCACGACGGTGGAGATCGACCGCAACCTGGAGCGCTACCGCGAGCAGGCGGGGAGGGTGGTCGACCTCGGAAAGGCGGAGGTCGTCCGCAACGGCGACTGGTTCCGCGCGATGACCTTCGCCGACACGATCCGCCTCGCCGCGCGCGGGACGGTCGCCCGGATGATCGAGCGCGACTATTTCGCGCAGCGAATGAAGAAAGGGGACGCCGTCGGGATCCACGAGCTCCTCTACCCCCTCATGCAGGGCTACGACTCCGTCCAGGTCCGCGCGGACGTCGAGATCGGGGCGACCGAGCAACTGTTCAATCTCCTCGTCGGCCGCGACCTCCAGGCCGAGGAGGGGCAGGAGCCGCAGGTCTGCCTGACGACGCCGATCCTCGAGGGGACCGACGGGCGCAAGATGTCGAAGACCTACGGGAACTTCATCGGGGTCCTCGAGCCCCCGCGCGAGATGTTCGGGAAGGTGATGTCGATCCCCGACCGCCTCCTCCCCTCCTGGTTCTCCCTCCTCACGGACCTCCAGGACGAGGAGGTGAAGGCGCTCCTCGCCCCCGGCGAGAACCCGCGGAAGGCGAAGGCGCGGCTCGCCCGCGAGATCGTGGCGGGGTTCCACGGCGCGGAGACCTCGAGGGGGGCGGAGGAGGAGTTCGACCGGGTCTTCCGGGAAGGGGGGATCCCCTCGGAGATCCCGGAGGTCTCCCTCCCGCAGGAGCGGATCGGGATCGTCGACCTGCTCGTGAAGACGAAGTGCGCCCCCTCGACCTCGGAGGCGCGCCGCCTCGTCGCGGGGAAGGGGGTCCGCGTGGACGGGGCGGTCGTCGACTCGATCGAGCGGGAGCTGACCCTCCCCGAGGGGGGGGTCCTGCTCAACGTCGGCAAGCGCCGCTTCCTCCGGGTCCGGCCGGCACGGAAGACTTGACCTCCGGGGCGGAAGGGCCGAAGAATCCGCCCATGACGCGCCGGCTCGGAGGCTCCGGGGCGCTCCTCCTCCTCGCGCTCTACCTCCTCGCCCTCTTCGGCGCCCCCTCGACCCATGCACTGCTCGGCGCCGAGCCGCGCCACGCGGACGCGATCCCCCACGATCCGCGGCTCTCGCCCGCCGGCTCCTCGGGCGCCCCCGACGTCCACCTCGAAGGGACCTGCCCGGTCTGTCGCTGGTACCGGGCGAACGCGGGCCCCGAGCTCGTCGCGCCCCTGCTCCTCGCCGGGCCGGCCCTCCACTCGCCCGCCGCTCCGACCCTCTCCGAGCCGCCCTCCGCCGGATGCGGCGTCCGGCTCGCCGACGCGCGCGCTCCTCCCGCGGCCTAGGCCGCAACGCGTCGTCCCTTCCCCCGCCCGCCCTCCGCCCGAGGGCGGCACGAACCTTCCTTCCAAGGAGCGCGCGCATGGACTGTCACCGTTTCGCCGCCCTCTCCCTGGGCCTCCTCCTCGCCCCGCCCTCGCGCGGCCAGGAGCCCACGGTCGAGGAGCGCCTCCGCGCTGCGGAGGAGCGGATCCGCCGTCTCGAACAAGAGCTCGCCGGCCGGCGGGCGGAGAGTCGCCCCGCCGAGAGGTCGGCGCTCGACGCCGAGCTCGACAAGCTCCTCTCCGGGGCCCCCCCCGCCCCCGGCCCCGCCGGCGGCGCGCCCGCCGCGCAGGCGAGCCCGGGCGCCTCGATCCTCAATCCGAAGATCTCCTTCGACATCCTCATGGACGGGGCGATCCACTCCCGGGCGGATCCCTCCCTCTTCGGCGACCACGACCCCCAGGAGCGCGGGTTCTCGATCCCGAACGCGGAACTCGTCCTGGAGAACCCGGTCGACCCCTACTTCGACGCGATCGCGATCGCGGTCATGAAGGTGGCGGAGGGGGAGACCTCCCTCGAGCTCGAGGAGGTCTACGCCCGCACGCGCGCTCTCCCCGCGAACCTCCAGGTCCTCGCCGGCGAGTTCTTCACGCGCTTCGGACGCGTCAACCCGACCCACCCCCACACCTGGGACTTCACGACGGCGCCCCTCTTCGTGCCCCGCTTCTTCGGCCCGGACGGCGGGAGGAATCCGGGGGCGCAACTCTCCTGGATCGCGCCGACCCCCTTCTTCCTCGACGCCCTCGTGAGCGTCCAGCAGGCCGACGGGGAGAACGCCGTCTCCTTCCTCGGCGAGGACGGCGGGAGCCTCGGAGGCCACGCGTTCGTCGCGAGGGAGACGCAGGGCCTGCGGGATCTCCTGGTGAACCTCCGCGTCTCCGCCTCGAAGGACGTCTCGACGACGACGACCGCGCTCGCCGGGCTCTCGGGGATGTTCGGGGACAACGCCACGGGGGACCACGAGCGGACGGCGATCTACGGCGCCGACTTCTACCTCCGCTGGAAGCCGATCGAGGCGCGGAAGGGGTTCCCCTTCCTCGGCTGGCAGACGGAGGCCGCGTGGCGCAACTTCGACGCCGCCGCGGACGCGACTTCCGGCGCACCCGCGGAGACGCTCGACGACTGGGGGGGCTACAGCCAGGTCGTCTGGGGGTTCACCGACCGCTGGACCGCCGGGGTCCGCGGGGAGTACGTGAACGGCGAAGGAGGCCTCCAGCGCTCCGACGACCCGCTCCGCGACCGCCGCTCCCGCGGCTCCCTCTCCCTCACCTACTATCCGACCGAGTTCTCCAAGCTCCGCTTCGAGTACGGCCTGGACCAGGCCTCCCACAACGACGGCGCCCTCGTCTCCTCGTTCGTCGTGCAGGTCGAGTTCCTGATGGGCCAGCACGGCGCGCACAAGTTCTAGGAAGCCCCCATGACTCCCCTCGTCTCCTTCCTCCTCCCTCTCCTCCTGCCGGGGGATGCGCCCCTCCCTCGCCGAGAGACCCTCCGCGTCGTCGCCACGCTCCCCAACCTGGAAGCGATCGCCGAGGAGGTCGGCGGCGACCGGGTCGCGGTCGAGGCGCTCTGCGCCCCGACGCAGGACCCGCACTTTCTCGGCCCGAAGCCCTCCTTCATGTCGAGGATGCGCGACGCCGACCTCCTCCTCGTCAACGGGCTCGACCTCGAGGTCGGCTGGCTCGGACCGATCACGGAAGGGGCGCGGAACCCGAAGCTATTCCCCGGGTCACCCGGCTTCGTCGACTGCTCGCGCGGCGTCTCCGTCCTGGAGGTGCCCGCGGGGACCCTGACGCGGGCCGAGGGGGACGTCCATCCTTTCGGGAACCCCCACTACCTCGGCGACCCGCTGAACACGCTCCCGGTCGCGGACACGATCGCGGCCGCGCTCGCGCGCGCCGCTCCCGCCGACGCCCCCTACTTCGAGGAGCGGCGGAAGGCGTTCCGCCGCAAGGTCGAGGCGGCGCTCTTCGGCCGGGACCTCGTCGAGAACGTCGGCGGGGACAAGCTCGTCCGGCTCGCGGAGGCGGGGCAGCTCGAGGCCGCCCTCGCGCTGAAAGGGCCGGACGGCAGGCCCCTCGGGGACTCTCTCGGAGGCTGGCTCGGCCGCCTGCGGCCCTACGCGGGGCGCAAGATCGTGACCTACCACCGCGACTGGTCCTACTTCGCGCGCCGCTTCGGCCTCCCCGTCGCGGCCGAGGTGGAGGCGAAGCCCGGGATCGAGCCCTCCGTCAAGCACCGCGAGGAGGTGCGCGAGACGATCGAGCGGGAGAAGATCCCGCTCCTCGTCACCCGCCCCTACGTCGAGCACCGCTCGACCGACTACCTCCGCGAAAAGACCGGGGTGCCCGTCCTCGTCCTTCCGCTCGAGGTCGGCGGGTTCGAGGAGGGGAGCGACCTCCTCGCCTTCTACGGCAAGGTGGTGGAGGCCGTCGCCGCCGCGTTCGCCGCACGGGGATGAACCGGCTCGAGGTCCTCGCTCTCCCGTTCCTCGCGTGCCTCGTCCTCACGGGGATCCACGCCTACCTCGGGATCCACGTCCTCTCCCGCAAGGTCATCTTCGTCGACATCGCCCTCGCCCAGATCGCGGCGCTCGGGGGGTCGGTCGCGTTCCTCCGGGGCGACGACCCCTCGAGCCCCGCGGCCTACTACTGGTCCCTCTCCTTCGCCGTCGGCGCGGCCGCCGTCTTCGCCTTCACCCGGACGAGGACGGAGCGGGTCCCGCAGGAGGCGGTGATCGGCCTCACCTACGCCGTGGCGACGGCGGCCGCGATCCTCCTCGCCGCCCGCTCGCCCCACGGCGCGGAGCACCTGAAGAACCTCCTCGCCGGCAGCATCGTCTGGGTGACCCCTCGGCAGGTCGCGAAGACGGCCGTCCTCTACGCCGGGATCGGGCTCGTCCACTACCTCCTGCGGCGGCGGTTCCTCCTGATCTCCCTCGAACCCGAGGAGGCCTACCGGCGCGGGCTGCGCGTCCGGCTCTGGGACTTTGTCTTCTACCTCACCTTCGGCGTGGTCATCACGAGCAGCGTCCAGATCGCGGGCGTCCTCCTCGTCTTCTGCTACCTCATCGGACCGGCGGTGTTCGCCGCCCTCCTCGCCGAGCGGGTCGGGCCGCGCCTCGCGATCGGATGGAGCGTCGGCGCGCTCGTCAGCGCGATCGGCCTCCTCGCCGCCTACGACCGTCCGAGCGGCCCGACGATCATGGTCTTCTTCGCGGCCGCCGTCCTCCTCGCCGCGGGGGCGCGGGCCCTGCGCGGCTCCGCGAGCCTTCCCCGGCGCCTCGGTGCGGCCACCGGGAGCCTCGCCGGCACCGCGGGCCTGCTCGCGATCCTGTTCGCGCCGCTCGGCGGGCCGCAGGGGGAGGACCCTCCCCACTCCCACGGCCCTCCGGAGCACGGCCTCGGCTCGACGGTCGCGGAACTGATCCACCAGCTCGAGGACGAGCATGCGAACGTGCGCGCCGAGGCCGCCGAGAAGCTCGGGCAAGCCGGCGCGAAGGAGGCGCTCGCCCCTCTCCTCCGGGCGCTCTCCGACCCCGATGCGGGTGTGCAGGAGAAGGCCGCGGAGGCCCTCGCCACCCTCGGCGATCCCTCCGCCGTGCCGGCCCTGCTCGCGGCGCTCGAGCGGGGACCGGAGGACGAGTGGGTGAGCCTCTACCTCGCGCGCGCGCTGCTCGCGTTCGGGAACCGCGAGGCGATCCCCCCCCTCCTTCGTCTCGCCGAGAAAGGGGAGGCGCGGCTCGTGCGCCTCGAGGCCGCGAATCTCCTGCGGCGGGCGCGCGAGGAGAAGCCGCCGCCGCTCACCGACCCCGACGGTCCCGCGGCGAAGCAAAGCCTCGCGGAGCTACGGGAGTGGTGGGAGAAGGATCGCGAGCGGCTCCGCTACGACCCCGGCCGGAAGGTCTTCGCTCCGTGAGGGGGCCGCTCACCCCTCCCGCGCGAAGCCGCGGGAGGGAATCTTGATCTCCGGGTTCGCGGGGTCGTCCGTCGGGATCACGACGGAGCCCTTGAAGACGGGGGCGGTGATCCCGGGGCCGGGCTCGAGGAGGACCTCGAACCGTCGGCCGGCCTCGGCCTCCCGAACGCTCGCCTTGAGGTGGGCCGACTCGTCCCCTTCGACCCGAGGCTCGCCGAGGCGCAGCGCCTTCCCGGCGGGGGTGTAGCGGGCGGCGACCTTGCGACCGGGCAAGGGGGTCGGGTCGTCGGCCGAGGACGGACGGACGATCCCCAGCTCGAAGCCGGTGGGGTAGAGGAGGAGGTCGCCGACGATCCGCGCGCGCAGCGGGATCTCGATGCGGTGCCCCTCCCGGTAGCCTGTGGGGAGGAAGAGGACGGTCGACAGGAATCCCTCCGCAAGCCCCGGCCCGAGCGTCACCCGGAGCCGGTAGGTCCGCAGAGTCGCCGCGCCCGTCCCAGGCCGCTCCTCGAGCAGCAGCTCCGCCGTCACGCCGGGAGGGAGCGAGTCGGGCGGGGAGATGTCGAAGGTCCGCCCGAGCGTCGGGACGAGGCGGATCTCCCTCACGACCCTCTCCCCGCGGCCGACGGCCTCGACGTCGATGCTCGGCGGGATCGCGTTGACGGGCACGTCGAACCGGACGTGGAACTCGAGCCGGAGGTAGGGCCGGGCGACCTCGTTCGTCTCGAGGAGGACATTCCCGTGCATCTCGGGCACGCCGGAGGCCGCCCCGACCCTGGGATCGACGGCGAGCCTCACCTCGAGGGTCTCCCCGGGCGCGAGGCGCAGGACGTCCCCGGTGCGCTCCGTCGCCCCGCGCCGCTCGAGCCCGTCCTTCCCGACCGCGACGAGGTCGGGCACGGCGCACCCGCAGGAGGCCCGGGCCGACCGGATCACCAGCTCGGCTCCCCCGGTGTTCCACCCCCGATACGCGTGGGCGCCCTTGTCCTCGGCGGCGAGGGTCCCGAAGTCGTGGAAGGTCGCACTAGAAGGTGTACCGGAGGAAGCAGTCCGCGACGAGGGCGTCGTAGCCGGGCTCGGAGGTGGGCTCGTCGGAGTCGTACGAGGTCCAGCGCAGGCTCCCGCCGACGGTCAGGCGCGGGCGCAGGGCGTGCTCGACGCTCTCCTCCAGGACCCAGCGCGTGACATGCGCGCTCCCCCGGACGCGCGCGAAGGAGATCTCGCTGCCGAGCCGGGTCCGCGGACCGAGGATGAGATCGAGCAGACCGGCGGCGAGATCCGTTCCGGCGTCGTAGGCGAGGGTCCTGCGGACCGGGGCCAGGCCGACGAGGACGATCGGCCTCGCCGAGAGGACCTCCTCGGACCGGGCAAGGAGGAGGCTCGCGGAGGCGCCCTTCCCGGGGCTGAAGGTGGCGTCGAGCTGCGCGGCGCGGACCTCGTTCCGCTGGACGAAGAGATCGACCGTCGAGCGCCCCAGCCGAACGCCCGCGCCAAGCGAGACGGGGCCGACCGGGTTCCACCGGGCGCGGGCGTCCCCCTCCCACCCGTTCGCGTTCGTCACGCGGAAGAACTCGTCGTGGGTGTCGTAGCGAAGGCCCCGGAGGTCGAGGTCAAGAGAGAGGGAGTCGGAAGGCCGGAGGCCGACCCCCCCGTGGAGGAGGAGCCTCTCCAGGCTGTCTTGCGTGTCGACGATCGTGTTGTTGAACGCCTCGATCTCGACGTCGAAGCGCTCCCGGCCGTACTGCGCTCCCGCGCGGAGGAGGAGGCCCGGCGCCGCCTCCGCGTCGAGGTCGAGCCCCCCGAGGTCCTCCACCCTCTCCTCGCGGTGCGCGTTCTGGCGCAGGAGGAAGAGGAGGCTCCCGGGGGGAGACTGGAAGGCCTCCCGGATGCGGGACTCGCCTTCCTCGTCGCTCGCCGCGTGCCGCGCGAAGAGCGCCCCCCGCAGAGCGGCCGCGACGGGGAAGGAGAGGGAGACCTCCACATCCCCGCCGTCCTCGTCCACGCGCGCCGTCCCGCGCTCCTCCCGCAGGAAGAGCATCCCCGCGAGGGCCCCCGACTCGTTGGAACGCAGGTCCCCCGTCTGCCCGGCGTCCGCGTAGCGCGCCCGCAGCGAGGCCTCGACCTCCCCCGGGAAGGTCCGGCGGACGGAGAGGTCGGTCGCGTACGCCGTCCCGTCGGATTCGGTCGTGCGGTCGAGGCGGTTGGTCACGCCGGGCGCGAAGGCGCTCGGCTCCTCGAAGGAGACCTCCTGGCGCTCGTCCGTCCGGACGAGGGTCTCACGGAGGGCGACGTCGAATCCGGTCCACTCGAACCGGACCGTCCCGCCGAGGGACCCGCGCGTCGACCGGACCGGGCCCGGCGCGGGAGAGAAGGGCTCGGCGATGTTGAAGTTCGAGGTCGCCTGGACGGTCCCCTCCTCCCGGAGACGCTCCGCCGCGAGGTCGAGGGAGGGGCCGTCGCGGCCCCAGGGGGTGAGGCGGGCATGGGCTCTGCCGCGCCTGCGGTCGAGGTCGAGGGCGTGGAAGTCGCGGCTCGCGACGCCGAAGCGGGACTCCCGGTCCGCGGAGGCGGAGAGGGAGTAGAGGTCCTCCGCGGCGAGGTCGAGCCGTCCGCCCGCGAAGGGGTCGCCGAGGTCGCGCGCGGAGAGGGCGACCGCGTCGGGGGCGGCTCCGGGGGCGTCCCGCCTCGCCTCGAAACGGACCTCGCGCAGGAAGGCTCCGCTCGAGAGGTCCGTGTCCTGGCGGAACCGCGTGCGGCTCCCGTTCACGCCGACTGCCCGCGCACCCGCCTCGACGGCCCCGCGCAGGGTCCACGGCGCCCCCGATTCCTTCCTCGACCGTCCTCCTCGGGCGCGGGTCGAGTGGAGGACGTGGCACGCGGAGCACGCTCGCGCGCCGGGTTCGCCGCTCGGGTGGGAGGCGGGGAGGGAGCCGTGGCAGCCACCGCAGGACCCCTCACCCAGTGGAGCGCTCCCCCGAGCCATAGCGGGCTCGATCAGGGCCCGGTCACCGTGGTCCGGGAAGGGCGAATGACAGGCGAGGCAGGCGGAGGGGCTGGGAGGGAAGGCATCCGAACGCGCGCCGTGTGGGGTCGCGCTCCACGGTCCGCCTTCCGCCGGATGGCACAGGTGGCAGGCCGGCTCCTCTTCGATCCCCGTCGCCGGCGCGGCCACGGCGAGGAGGAGGACCGCCGCTTCAGCGAAGGAGCTCGTGCGACCAGTTCGAGCCATGGACCGCGGTGTGGCAGCGCAGGCAGTCGCGCCAGATCGAGCCCGGGTCGTGCAGGTGGTTGCACGCGGGCGTTGGATGGCAGGAGCGGCAGAGGTCCTCCGAGCGGGAGTGGGTGAGGAGCCGAGGATTGGGCGAGCCGTGGGGCCGGTGGCAGGAGAGGCAGCCCCGCAGGCGCTCCCCCTCGTGGTCGAAGACGAAGGGCCCCCCCTTCTCCGAATGGCAATTGACGCAGGTCTCCACGCGGAGCTCCTCGTCCCGGAGCCCCTTCCCTCCCCCGTGGGGCTCGTGGCAGTCGACGCAGGAGATCCGCCCCTCGTGGAGGCGGTGGTGGGAGGGGAGACGGAACTGCGCGACAGCCGTGGGATGGCAGGCGCGGCAGCGACTCTCCGCGGGCGGCGGGTCCGGCTCCGGGACGTGGCACGCCAGACACGAGACGTCGCGGCGGGCGTGCGGCGTGGCCCGGAACCCACCGAGCGCGTGGTCTCCCTTGTGGCACGCGTCGCAGGCCTGCGGCCCGGCGGGCCGGACCGGAGTGTGGACGTTCGGATCGGAGCGGTGGGCGTCGGAAGGGCCGTGGCAGGATTCGCACCCCCCATGCGGCGCGTCCTTGGCGTTCCGGGGGCGAGGCACGTGAGGGAGGGCGCCCTCGAAGACGGGGGCATGGCAGGCTCGGCAGGCTCCGTCCCCCGCGTAGCCAGGATAGACCCGCGTGGACTGCGAAGGCCCGTGGACCTCGTGACAGTCGCGGCACCGGCCCCGGGTCCAACCGTCCTGCGTCTCGGGGCAGGCGGCGGGCCGCTTTGGGTGGCAGAGTGCGCAGGAGCGGGCGGGCGCTCCGGGCGGGTCGCGGAAGCCCGTGTCTCCTCCTCCGGTCCGCGCGCGCAGCGCGTGGGCGGCGGACCCGACGTGGCAAGTCGCGCATCCGCGGAGGGCCGCGTGCGTCGAGACCTCGCGGTGGGGCGAGGCGGCGATCGTGGCCGCCGGTCCGGCGTGGCAGGGGGTGCAGGCGGTCTCCTGGGCTCCCGCGGGATGGGAGAGGGAGAGCGCGCCCGCGGCGAGGAGAACCGCGACGGACCCGAGGAGCCTCCTATGGCGCTCGAAGCCCGGAAACGCGGACTCGATCCGCAGGGGCATGGGAGTGGATCCGGGGAGGGGCGGGCGCCCGAGCGTCCCGGTGGAGGGGTGTCCCGTCCAGTCTCCTCCGGGTCCCCGCTCCTCGCGGCGTCGGGCAGCTTCCCTTGCTCGACCCCCGCGGGCGAAGGGATTAATCGCGGGCGAACCCGCGGTAGGGGATCTTGATCTCCGGGTTCGCGGGGTCGTCGGTCGGGATCACGACGGAGCCCTTGAAGACAGCGGAGGAGATCCCCGGGCCGGGCTCGAGGAGGACCTCGAACCTCCGCCCGACCTCGATCTCGCGCAGGCTCGCCTTGAGGTGGGCCGACTCGTCCCCCTCGACGCGGGGCTCGCCGAGGCGCACCGCCTTCCCGGCGGGGGTGTAGCGGACCGCGACCCTGCGACCAGGCGAGGAGGTCGGGTCGTCGGCCGAGGACGGACGAACGATCCCCAGCTCGAAGCCGGAGGGGTGGAGGAGGAGGTCGCCGACGACCCGCGCGCGCAGCGGGATCTCGATCCGGTGCCCCTCCCGGTAGCTGGTGGGGAGGAAGAGGACGGTCGACAGGAATCCCTCCGGAAGCCCCGGCCCGAGCGTCACCCGGAGCCGGTAGGCCCGCAGGGTCGCCGCGCCCGTCCCGGGCCGCTCCTCGGGCAGCAGCTCCGCCGTCACGCCAGGAGGGAGCGAGTCGGGCGGGGAGATGTCGAAGGTCCGCCCGAGCGTCGGGACGA
>CBRGOK010000015.1:0-17905 GCA_967798035.1 uncultured bacterium | reverse complement strand
TCCCGACCCCTCGGAGCCCCCCGCTCCGCGAGAGCCGGGCTCCCGGGACTTCCAGAAGGCCGAGATCCTGCGGCGGGTCATCGACGAGGACCCGACGCGGCAGAGGGAGCTCGAGCGCTCGGAGATCCGGGAGGAATCCCGCCCGGCGGCGGAGCCGCCTCCCGAGGGGGAGGAGGTCTTCGTCGATCCCGTGGTCGAGGCGCCTCCCCCTCCCGCGAGGCCCTTCCAGCCCCACGGGAAGGGAGGAGGGCACCGGCCCCATCACGGAAGGGGTCAGGGGGGAGGACCGCAGAGGCAGCGGGTCGACCTCGAGCCGCGGAGAGGAAGAGGGAGGAGAGGCGGCGGACCTCCCCCGCAGGAGGCCCAACCGAATCGCGAGCAGGACCGCCTGCGGAGAGGCGGGCCTCCCCCGCAGGAGGCCCAACCGAATCGCGAGCAGGACCGCCTGAGGGGCGCCCTCTCGGCGGCCGACGCGAGGATCAGCAACCTCCAGCGCGAGGTCGACACGCTGCGCAACCGCCTCCGCTCCCTCGCCCCGACCCAGGTCGGGCCGGGCGCCGGATCCGGGGGGGCCGTCGCCCCGCCGCCGGTCGCGCCGAGCCCCCCGGCCCCCCCGCCGATCCTGCGCGAGGCGGTCCCCGGCTCGCTCCGCGACCAGAGGATCGGGGTCCTCCTCGACTTCCCCGGGTTCCTCGCCTTCGCCCGCAAGCGCGGGCGGTCGGTCTCCCCGGGAGCGATCCTCCAGGGGATCGTGCGGGGGCGGGCGCTCGTGCGCGCGATCGCGTACGGCGCTCCCCCCGTCGGAGGCGAGCTCGGCTCCGCGCTGCGCGCCGCGGGTTTCGAGGCCCTCCCCGCCGAGGGCGCCGACGTCCGGGCGGCGAGCGACCTGCGCGCCCTCTCGAGGCGGCTCGACGCGATCGTCCTCGTCGGATTCGACGACGCGCTCGCCGGGCCGATGCGCGAGGCGGGAGAGGCGGGCGCCCGGACCGAGGTCGCGGGGTTCGAGTCCCACGATTCCCCGGACCTCGCCACCGCCGCGCACGCCTTCGTCCGCCTCGGAGGGGAGGAGCCCGCCGGCCGTTGAGTCTCGTCCCGCTCCTCCTCGGGATCCCCCTCCTCGGCCCGATCGCCGGGAGGCCGGCCCAGGCGTCCGCGCCGGCGGGACCGGAGGAGCAGGAGGTCCGGGCGCGGTTCCGCTTCGCGGACCGCAATCGCAACGGCTGGATCTCGCTCCGCGAGGCGCAGGAGTCCCTCGCCCTCGACCAGCGGGCGTTCGCGCGGTTCGACGCGGACGGGGACGGAGGGGTGTCGCTCGAGGAGTTCCGCCGCCGCTGCCAGGCGATGGAGCGCCTCGGTGCTCCCCTGCCGGGTCCCGCCTCCCCACACCGCCCGCCCCCTCCCGAGGTCCGGGCCGGGAACCCCCTCCCCCCCTGGCTCCGTCCTCTCGATCGCCGGGGAGACGGAAGGCTCCCGATCGACCCGCTCCTCGAGAGGATCGGCGACGCGCCCGCCGCGCGCGCCTCCCTCGCCCGGGCGGATCTCGACGGCAACGGCTCCCTCGACCTCGCGGAGCTCGCCGCCCTCGGACTCGCCTCGGCCCCCCCCTCCTCCCGACCCGCGGCGTCCGCGCCCGCGGCGAGGCCCTGACCTACTTCTTCTTCGGCCGTCCCTCGAAGAGGGGGGCCGCGTCCTCGAGGCGCGCCCCCTTCTCGTCGCAGACGGCGTACTTCTTCGCGCCCCACATCGCCCCTGCGCCGTGCTCTCCCGCCTTGTTCACGGCGTAGAAGAGGAGGTCGAAGGAGGGGCGCCCCTCGGCGTCGAGGAGGTCCCGGCGCCCGCACGCCCGGGTCATCCGGGCGACCCGTTCGAGGGCGGCGAGACAGGCTTCGCGCGGCGCCTTCCCCGACCGCATCGCCTCGATCACGGTCCGGGAGCCACCGGAGAGGAGCACGGCCTCCCCGCGGCCGGTCGAGCCCGCGGAGCCGACCTCGTTGTCGACGTAGAGGCCGCAGCCGAGGATCGGGGAGTCGCCGACTCGTCCCGGGATCTTGAACGCGAGGCCGCTCGTCGAGGTGCACCCGGCGAGGTCCCCCGCCGCCGTGCGGACGGAGAGATGGATCGTGCCGGGGCTGCGGTGCGGGCTCTCCTCGTGGACCTGCGGGGGGGCGTCGCACGGCTCCTTCTCGAGCCAGTCGTCCTCCTTCGAGAGGGTCTCCTTCCAGTGGAGCCAGATCTCGCGGGCCTCGGGCGTCAGGAGCTCCCGTTCCTCGAAGCCGTGGGCGCGGGCGAACCGCAGCGCCCCCTCCCCGACGAGGAGGACGTGGTCGGACCGCTCCATCACCTTCCGCGCGACCCTCGAGGGGGTCGCGATGTTCCGGAGCGACGCCACCGCCCCCGCCGTGCACCTCGGGCCGTGCATGACGGAGGCGTCGAGCTCGACCACCCCTTCCTCGTTCGGGAGGCCCCCGAGGCCGACGGAGTGGTCGGTCGGGTCGAGCTCGACGAGGACGATCCCCTCGACGGCGGCCTCGAGCGGGTCTCCTCCGGCGGCGGCGATCGAGTAGGCCTTGGCGACGGCGCTCGTCCCTTCGAGCGCCTTCGCCCCGTTCGTGCTGCCGATGACGACGACGCCGGCCGCCCTGGCCGGGCCGGCCGTCGAGAGCCGGGGGAGGAGGCTTCCCGCGGCGCCGGCGGCCGCGGTGGCGGCGAGGAAGTCGCGTCGGGAGACGGAGGGGGGGGACAAGGCGTTTCTCCTCGGGTGCGCGGCGAGTCTAGCACCCGATCCCTCCCCCCGAGAAAAAGCGGGCGCTTCGCCTGTGGGGCAGGACAGGCGATGCGCCCGCGAGAAAAGGGTCGCCCCCGTTGCGCCGGGACCACCGCGCTCGCTGGGTGCCGCTCTGCATGCCAAGGGTCTGGGTCGGACAAGAGCGTGCGACGCGTCTCCCCCCGGCGCGGGGAGCGACCCATAGGGAGGGGTCAAAGATCGAGAACGCCCAGTAGGAAGCGAGGAAGCCGGTAAAGGTTCCGTCGCCGGGACCTCTCCCCGTGGGTCGCTATGGACGGCGTCGGGGCTTCCGGGGTCGGGGGAGGTACTTCCCGACCAGGAGGTCGAGCCGCTTCCGGGTCGCGGGCGGGACCGCCTCCGGGGAGGTGAGGATCGCGTGCTCGAGCGCGTTCGCGCAGGGGCAGCGGCGCTCCTTCGGAATCCTCAGCACGGTCGCCGCGAGGAGGCTGCGGACGTTCGCGACGTTCTCGCGAAGGACCTTGAGAACCGCCTCGACGGTCACGTCCTCCTCCGTCTCGTGCCAGCAGTCGTAGTCGGTCGACATCGCGATCGTCGCGTAGCAGATCTCTGCCTCCCGGGAGAGCTTGGCCTCCTGGAGGTTCGTCATCCCGATCACGTCGACGCCCCACTGGCGATAGATGCGGGACTCGGCGCGCGTCGAGAACGCGGGCCCCTCCATGCAGAGGTAGGTCCCCCCGCGGTGGACGCGCAGGCGGAGCCCCTTCGCCGCCTCGTGGAGGAGGCCGGCCAACTCGGCGCAGACCGGATCGGCGAAGTGGACGTGGGCGACGAGGCCGCCTCCGAAGAAGGTGCTCGGGCGCTGGCGCGTGCGGTCGAAGAACTGGTCGACGATCACGAGGTCGCCGGGCGCGACGTCCTCCCGCATCGAGCCGACGGCGGAGACGGCGAGGATCCGCTCGACTCCGAGGGACTTGAGGGCCCAGACGTTCGCCCGGTACGGGATCTCGGTCGGGAGGTGGCGGTGGCCGCGGCCGTGCCGGGCGAGGAAGGCGAGGGGGACGCCCCCGAGCCGGCCGGTGACGACCCGGTCGGAGGGGCGGCCGAAGGGGGTCGCGACCTCGACGGAGCGGACCCCCTCGAGCCCCTCGAGATCGTAGAGGCCCGAGCCGCCGAGGACGCCGATCGCGGGTTCCGCGCTCAAGGGCGAGGGGCGCGGGGTTGCGAAGGGAGGGGCTTCGAGGGATGGCGCGGCGCCGCCGGGAGGACGGATCGGAAGGGGTCTCCCGAGACGCGGATCGGGGGCACCACCCGCGGGCTCCCCCTCCTCTCGCCGAGGGGGGCGAAGAGGCGCTTCAAGAGGAGCGTGGCGTACGACCCGCGCTGCAACTCGAACCGCAGGGTCACCTTCCAGCCCCTCCGCGCTAGGTCGTCGAGCTCGGCGGGCCGTACGCGGAGGTGGCCGGGCGTCAGCCAGGCGGCGCGCTCCTCCGCCTTGAACGCGAAGCCGGGGATCCCCTCGATCCGGAGCCGGTCGAGGGTAAGCCCGTCCGCGGCGAGGCTCTCCTCGATCGCCCGGCGGACGGCCTCGTCCGCGAGGACGGAGTCGTGGGAGGGGAGCGGGAAGGTGAGCCGTTCGAGGCCCGCGCGGAGGGGCGGGGGGAGCCGCCGGGGGGCGAGGAGCGGACCCGCGTCGCTGCGCAGGAACACGCGCTCCTCCGGCGGCACGAGCACCCGGAGGTAGGACCCGAGCGCGCGGTTCCAGAGAAAGGACTGGTAGGCGTGGAGGTGGAGGACGCGCACCCTCTGCGCGACGAAGGCGAAGGCGCCGCGGAAGTCGCGCGGGTTCGACGCGAGGTGGCGGAAGAGAGAGAAGTGCTCCCGGGCGCGCGCGATCTTCGCGCAGCGCTCGAAGTCCCCCCACGCCTGCCGCAGCGACGCCTTGAAGCCTCCCGTCGCCGGATCGTCGAAGGGGGACGGGGCCGCGAGGAGATCGCGCAGCCCCTGCTCGATGCGCCCCTCGATCAGGTCCCGCGCGACGAACCCCTGCCCGTGGCGCAGGCAGCCGAACCTCTGGTCGTCGAAATAGTTCGGCAGCCCGATCGCGCGCACCTGGACCAGGTTCTCGCGCATGCGGACGAGGTCCTCCCGGTCGAGGGAGCGCGCGACGATCTCGAAGGCATTGCCGCGGCTCGCCGCCGGGGAGAGAGGGCGAGCGGCGGTCCCGACGAATCGGACGACGAGTCCCGGCTCGTGCAGGTCGACGCGCCTCCCCCCCTCGATCGAGAAGTGCTGGACGGCGATCCCCTGGCGGTCCTTCATCCCCGCGTAGGCGATCGCCCGCTTCTCGACCTGCGCCTCCTGCGCGAGCCGCGCGAGGACCTCGAGGGTCGTGCGCTTCGTCTTCACGACCCGGTAGATCGCGTAGGGGCCGTTCGCGGAACTGGGCCCGAGGAAGGAGGGGTCGAAGAGCTCGACCACGCGGAAGTCCTCGGGTCTCGCCTTGAGCCTCATCGGCGGAACCTCCGTGGATCGCTCCCCCTCGTGCGGTAGCGCCGCATCGCGCGCAGGGCGCGCTCGAGATCCTCGGGGAGAGGGGCCCCGACCTCGACGCGCTCCCCCTCCACCCGCAGGACGAGGGAGGAGGCGTGGAGCGAGGCGCGGGCGAGGAGCGGCTTCTCGCCGCCGCCCGACCGGCGCCGGTAGCCCGGCTTCACCTCCGAGAGGAAGAGGGCGTCCCGGCGTCCGTAGTGCGGGTCGACGCTTAGCGGGAATCCGCGGGCCGCGAGGTGGACCCGGATCTGGTGGGTGCGGCCCGTCCTCGGCGCCACCCGGAGCCAGGTGAACCCGCGGAAGCGCTCCTCGACCCGGTACGCGGTGAACGCATCCTTCCCCTTCTCCTCGTCGACCCGCATCCGCCCCGGCCGCTTCGGGTCCTCCCCGAGGGGGAGGTCGACGGTCCCCTCCTCGCCCGGGACCTCGCCGTCGACGAGGGCGAGGTAGGTCTTCTCGACCTCGCGCTCCTCGAACTGGGTGCGCAGGTCACGCTCCGCCTCATTGGTGAGGGCGACGGCGAGCACCCCGCTCGTGTCCCGGTCGAGCCGGTGCGCGAGCCGGGGGCGGACCTCCCCGTCCGCTCCAAACCGGTCCCGCAGGAGGCCGAGGACGTGCGGCGCCTCCTTCGCCCAGCGCTCCTGCGAGACGGCGATCCCCGGGGGCTTCGCGACGAAGAGGACCGAGGGGAGCTCCTTGAGGACGGCGAAGGTCGGACCCGGCTTGGGACGCTCGCGCCACTCCTCCTCCTCCCCCTCGATCTCGACGAGGGCGAAGCGGCGCAGCGTCCGGCCCCCGTTGTGGACGATCCCGTCGACGCGGACGGCGCCCCGGCGGAGCAGGGAGCGGAGCTGCGCGCGCGGGACGTTCGGGAACCGCAGGCCGAGGAACCGGTCGAGGGGGATCCCGTGGTGCTCGGGAGGGACGGTGAGCGTCTCTTTCACGGGGGGGAGGCCGCGGATCGGACCGCGGCGCGGGGAGTCTATCCCCTCGGTTCCGGCGCGGGCTGGCGCGCGGCGTAGATCTCTGGCTTGAGCGCGGCGAGGTAGGGGAGGTTCCGGTAGCGACCGGCGAAGTCGAGGCCGTACCCGACGACGAAGACGTCCTCGATCTCGAAGCCGCGGAAGTCGGAGCGGATCGGCACGACCCGGCGCGCCGGCTTGTCGAGGAAGACGCAGGTCTTCACGTCGGCGGCGCCCCGCGCGCGCAGCGCCTCCCGCACCTTGAGGAGCGTCCGCCCGGTGTCGAGGATGTCGTCGACGAGGAGGACCCGGTGCCCGGCGAACGTCTCCGACCCGGGGATGAAGGTGAGGCGGACCTCCCCCGAGGACTCGGTCCCCTCCCCGTAGGAGCCGCAGGCAAGGAACTCGAGGGTGAGGGGGATCGGAAGGAGCCGGATCAGGTCGGAGACGAAGACGCAGGAGCCGTGGAGGACGGCGACGACGGCGAGGTCGCTCCCCCGGTACTCGACCGTGAGCTCCCCCGCCAGGCGCTTCAGCCCCGCCCGGATCTCCGCCTCGGTGAGGAGGACCTTCGAGACGTCGTTCTCCATCGGGCGGGGATCCGTGGGGGGATCGTAGCCGCAGCGGGAGGGAGGCGACAGGGCGCGCGCCCCGGAGGGCCCGTCCCGAGGGTCGATTTGCCAATGTCGACCTTATGGGTCAACTTTATGGCATCCCCCTCGCGGGGTGCTGCGCCATGAAGCTGTCGAAGCGTTGCGAGTACGCGCTGCGCGCCCTGGTCGACCTCGGCGTCGCGAGCCGGCTCGGGCGGCCCCGGGTCGCGATCGCCGAGCTAGCGCGGCGCGAGGGGATCCCGGTCCCCTTCCTCGAGCAGATCCTGCTGCGCCTGAAGAACGAGGGGCTCCTCGAGAGCAAGCGCGGGGCGGGCGGCGGCTACTCCCTCGCGAGGCCGATGCGCGCCCTCCGGATGGGGGATGTCGTGCGCCTCTTCGACCGGCGCCTCGCCCCGATCTCCTGCGTGAGCCGGGTCGACTACTCCGCGTGCTCCTGCCCGGACGAGGAGCGCTGCGGCCTCCACCTCCTGATGGAGGGGGTGCGGGCGGCGATCGCCGGCGTCCTCGACCGCCGCACCCTCGCCGACGTCGTCGAAGAGAAACTGCGCCGGCATCGCCTGGACGGGGTGCCCCTCCCGGCCGGAGTGGATCCCACGTGAGGGCAGCGCCGATCCAGTTCCTCGCGGCCCTCCTCGCCCTCGGCTCGGCCTCCTGCTCGCGGCCGAAGGAAGAGGGGGGCCCGACGACCCTCCGCGTCGGCCATTTTCCGAACCTGACCCACGCGCAGGCGCTCGTAGCCCACCGATTGTCCCGCGCGGGGGAGGGGTGGTTCGAGGCGCGTCTCGGGGGCGAAGCCCGGATCGAGTGGTACGTCTACCCCGCCGGCCCGAGCGCGATGGAGGCGATCCTGAACGGGTCGATCGACCTCGCCTACGTCGGGCCGAACCCCGCGATCAACGCGCACCTGCGCTCCGGAGGAGCGGAGGTCCGCGCGGTCGCGGGCGCCGCCTAGGGAGGATCGGCCCTCGTCGTCCAGGGGGACGGGCGCATCAAGACCGCGGCGGACTTCCGCGGCCGGAGGGTCGCGACCCCGCAGTTCGGCAACACGCAGGACGTCGCCTGCCGCGCCTGGCTCGTGGATCGGGGCTTCCGCGTCACGGCCACCGGGGGGGACGTCCTCGTCGTGCCGACCGAGAACCCCGACCAGCTCGGCCTCTTCCGCCGTGGCGAGATCGACGCGGCCTGGACGGTAGAGCCGTGGGTCTCGCGCCTGGAGCTGGAGGCGAACGGCCGGATCTTCCTCGAGGATCGGGACGCCGTCACGACGCTCCTCGTCGCGAGCGCGCGCTTCCTCGAGAGGGAGCCGCGTCTCGCTCAGGCGTTCGTCCGGGCGCACGCGGAGCTGACCGCCTGGATCTGCGACGACCCCGAGGAGGCCCGCCGACTCGCGCGGGAGGAGCTCGCGGCGGAGACGACCCGCGAGGTCCCCGCCGGCCTCGTCGAGCGATCCTGGGACCGCCTCCGGTTCACGTGCCGGCTCCCGGGCCCGGCGATCGAGCGGTTCGTTAGGACGGCGGAAAGCATCGGCTTCCTGAAGGGACCCGTCGACCTCTCCCGGTTCGTGTCCTCCCCATGGCCGGACCTGCGGGCGGACTAGGGGACCGGGGTTCCGCGAGACTCGCCCTCGAGGGGGTCTCGAAGTCCTATCGCATCCGCGGCGAGACGGTCCGCGCACTCGAGGACGTGACGCTCCGGGTCGCCGAGGGGGAGTTCGTCTGCCTCCTCGGGCCGAGCGGCTGCGGGAAGTCGACTCTCCTCAACCTCGTGGCGGGATTCGAGACGGCCGACCGCGGGGCGGTCCTCGCCCACGGGCGCCCCGTGCGGGGCCCGGGGCCCGACCGCATGCTCCTGTTCCAGGAGCCGGCCCTGTTCCCATGGCTCGACGTCCTCGGCAACGTCCGATTCGGCCTGGGGCTGGCGGGCGGGATAAGCGGAGAGACCCGGACGTCCGTGGCACGACAGCACCTCCGCCTCCTCGGCCTCGAGGGCTTCCTCCACGCCCGGGTCCACCAGCTCTCCGGCGGGATGCGCCAGCGCGTGGCCCTCGCCCGCGCCCTCGCCCCGAACCCCGAGGTCCTGCTCATGGACGAGCCGTTCGCCTCCCTCGACGCGCTCACGCGCGAGCAGCTCTACGGCGACCTCCAGCGGATCGGGCGGGGCCGGACGACGCTCTTCGTCACGCACAACGTCCGCGAGGCGGTCTGCCTCGGGGACCGCGTCGTCCTCCTCTCCCCGCGCCCGGGGAGGATCGTCCGCGAGTTCCCGATCGGCCTCCCGCGCCCGCGCGACATGAACAGCGTGGGCCTCGCCGCCTACGCCTCGGAGATCGGCGCGGCGCTCCGGGGCGAGGCCCGGCCCTCCTCCCTCGGGATCCCGGCGTGAAGCGCGCCGCGCGGGTCCTCCTCTTCGGCCTCGCCCTCCTCCTCCTCTGGCAGGCGCTCGCCTCCTTCTCCTCCGCCGTCCTCTTCCCCTCGCCGCTTCGCGTCGGGGCCTACCTGCGCGACGCGCTCCTCGACGGGACCCTCCTCTCGGCGACGGCGGTCACGCTCCGGCGCCTCCTCGTCGGCTACGCGCTCGCCGTCGTGCCCGGCCTTCTCCTGGGGCTCCTCTGCGCGCGCTTCCGCTCCGCGCAAGACACGCTCGGACTCGCCGCCCTCGGCCTCCAGACCCTCCCGAGCGTCTGCTGGGTCCCCCTCTCGCTCCTCTGGTTCGGCCAGACGGAGGCGGCGATGCTCTTCGTCGTCGGGATGGGGACGGTGGGGTCGGTCCTCCTCGCGACCGCCGACGGCGTGCGCGCCGTCCCCCCGATCTACGCGCGCGCGGCGAGGACGATGGGATCGCGCGGGCTCCACACCTGGGGAACGGTGATCCTCCCCGCCTCGCTCCCCTTCCTCCTCACGGGCCTGAAGCAGGGGTGGGCCTTCGCCTGGCGCTCGCTGATGGCGGCCGAGATCTTCGTCACGATCCTCACCGGCTTCGGCCTCGGCCACCTCCTCCACTACGGCCGCGAGCTCCACGCGATGGACCAGGTGATCGGCGTGATGGTCGTCCTCCTCGCGATCGGGATCCTCGCGGACCGGCTCCTCTTCTCCCCCTGGGAGCGCTTCGTCCACGTCCGCTGGGGAACCGCGGCTCGCTGACCGCTTCCCCTCCAGCGCCCCCTCAAGCGGCGCGAGCCGCCGTTCCGATGACGCGCCCCCGCTCCCCCCGCGACGGGCGTGACCCTCCGAACGCGCTTCCTCCGCGCCCTCCTCCTCGTGGCGCTCCCCCCGGCCCTCGTCGCGGTCGCGATCTTCGGCCTCTTCCGCCGCAATTCCCTCGCGCGCTCGGACGCGACCGGACTCCGGGAGGGGATCGGGCGCAGCGGCCGGCGGCTCGAGGCGGAGTTCGACGAGGGGATCGACCGCGTCCTTCGGCTCGCGCGAGAGCCGGGGGTCGTCGCCGACGCCCAGGCGGGGTCGAACGAGCTCGCCGGAGCCGCCCCCGCGGCGATCCGCTCGCGGCTCGTCGAGGGAGAGCGGGTGTGGCGTATCCCCGGGTCGGACCTGGAGAGGGACCTCCTCCGCCTCCCCCTATCGACTCGACTCCGCCAGGAGGTCGAAGCCGGAAGGAAGGAGCTCCTCGAGCTCCTCGTCACGGACCCGACCGGGCGCCTGATCGCCGCGAGCGCTCGGACCTCCCGTTACGACCGGTCCGAGGAGGAATGGTGGAGGACGGCCTGGGACGGTGGGCGCGGCGCGCTCTTCGTCGGGGACGTCCGGTTCGACTCCGTCGCGAAGGTCGCGAGCATCGACGTCGCCGCGCCCGTTCGCAACGAGACCGGCGGCGTCTCGGGGGTCATGAAAGGGGTGCTCGACATCCGCCGCCTCCTCGAGGAGAGCGCGCAGCTCCTCGGCGGAGCCGGGGCCGGTCTCACGCTCTTCTCGCGCAGCGGCGCCCGCGTCCACGTCGGCCCGACGGCGGGTCCCTGGAGCGACTCCCTCCTCGATCGCATCCTCGCGGGGGACGCCGGCACGACCTTCCTCCGGGACCCGGTGTCGGGCGCCCCGGTGACGGCGGCCTTCCGCCCGGTCCGCGTCGCCGACCGCGAGGGGCTGCGACGGGCGGGCCAGGAGACCTACTTCATCGCGGCCCATCGCCCGAAGCCCCCGATCACGACGACCTGGCCTCTCCTCGGGCTCCTCGCGCTCTGCGAACTCCTCCTCCTCGTGGCGATGAGCGCCGCGGCGTGGCGGATCGCGGGAGGGCTGGAGGAGGACCTCCGAGGGCTCGAGACCGCGCTCGGGGCGGCGGCGAGGGGGGAGGGGAAGGGGGTCCTTTCGCTGCGGACGGGCGGCCTCCAGTCGATTGCCCGGGTCGTCGACGTGCTGCGACGCGACACGCGGGCCTCCATCGAGAAGACCGAGAGGCTCACCGGCCATCTAAGGGCCCTACTCGGGAGGGAACGCCCCTCCCGCGGAGGGAACCTCACCGGCGCGGAGGAGGGGGAAGACCCGCGCGGCCCGTTCTTGCGGGGGCTCTCCGAGGAGATGCGCGCGCACCGGGCGGCCGTCCACTCCCTGGCCGAGTTGCTCTCCGCCTGCCGGGAGAGTCCCGCCATGCAGTCGCAGCTCCTCGGGATCGTCGAGGGGGAAACGAAGCGCCTGAACGACCTCCTCCAGGACATCCTCGACCTGAGCCTGCGGGGCGACGACGGCCCGGGTCGTTCCCCGAAGACGCGGGAGGAACTCCCCGTCGAGGCTCCGGTCCCGGGTCCGGAGGCGAGTCCGCTCGCCGGCTCTTCGCCGGCCTGATCCCCCTGCATCCGAGCCGCGCGACCCACGTGGGTCGCGCGAGGAGGCGCGGAACCCCGGAGCGACCTCACCCGGACGCGAAGGGGGACGATCGTTGCCGGTCGCACCGGCGCGCGGCTAGCATCCCGCGCTCCGCAGGGTCCGGAGGCACGGTCGGCTTTCCAGCGGTGAGGCTCCTCGTCGGCGTCCCGAAGGAATCCGCTCCGGGCGAGCGGAGGGTCGCCGTCGTTCCCGAGCTGGTCCCGAAGCTCGCCCAGGCCGGCCTCGACGTGGCGCTCGAGCGGGGCGCGGGGATGGCGGCGGGATTCCCGGATGCGGCGTTCGCGGAGAAGGGCGCCCGGATCGAGGCGGAGGTCTTCGGGGTGGGCGACGTGATCCTCAAGGTCCAGCCGCCGACGGCTCAGGAGATCGCGCGGATACGGGAGGGGGCGACTCTGATCGGGCTCCTCCAGCCCTACTCGTCGCTGGAGGAGATCCGAGGGCTCGCGGCGCGCCGGGTGAGCGCCTTCGCGATGGAGCTGATGCCGCGCATCTCGCGCGCGCAGGCGATGGACGTCCTCTCCGCGATGAGCACGGTGGCGGGCTACAAGGGCGTGCTCCTCGCGGCCGCGAGGCTCCCGAAGTTCTTCCCCCTCCTGATGACCGCGGCGGGGACGGTCTCGCCGGCGAGGGTCTTCGTGATCGGCGCCGGGGTCGCCGGGCTCCAGGCGATCGGGACGGCGCGCCGGCTCGGCGCGGTCGTCGAGGCCTACGACACGCGGCCGGCGGTGAAGGAGCAGGTGGAGAGCCTCGGGGCGAAGTTCGTCGAGTTGCCCCTCGACACGAAGGACGCGGAGGACAAGGGGGGCTACGCGAAGGCTCAGTCGGAGGAGTTCCTGCGGCGGCAGCGCGAGTTCATGGCCCGGTGCGTCGCCGACGCCGACGCCGTGATCACGACGGCCCTCGTGCCGGGCCAGAAGGCCCCCGTCCTGATCTCGGAGGAGATGGTGCGGGGGATGCGCCCGGGCTCCGTCGTCGTCGACCTCGCCGCGGAAGCGGGGGGGAACTGCGCGCTCACGGAGCCGGGGCGCGACGTCGAGAAGCACGGCGTCGCGATCCTCGGGCCGCTGAACCTCCCGAGCAGCGTCGCCTTCCACGCGAGCCAGATGTACGCCCGGTGCGTCGCGAAGTTCCTCCTCCACCTCGTCCGGGAGGGGAAGATCCACATCGACCTGGAGGACGAGCTGACGCGCGGGCCCCTCCTCACGCGCGAGGGGGAGGTCGTCCACGAGGCCGTCCGCTCGCGCCTCGCGGCCGCGGGAGACCGCAGGGGATGACGAGCGACCTCGAGATCGGCCTCTACATCTTCATGCTCGCGGGGTTCCTCGGGTACCACGTGATCTCGAGGGTCCCCCCCCTCCTCCACACGCCCCTGATGTCGGCGACGAACGCGATGTCGGGGATCTCGCTGGTCGGCTCGCTGGTCGTCGCGGGGGCGAACTACGGGCGGCTGAGCACGCTCCTCGGGATCCTCGCGGTCGCCTGCTCCTCGACGAACGTCGTCGGCGGGTTCCTGATCACCGACCGGATGCTCAAGATGTTCAAGCGCAGCGGCGAGGAGGAGGCGCTCCGCCGGCGTCGGGCGCGGTTCCGGCGCTTCGTCCTCCTCCCGGCCGGGGGCCTCCTCGCCCTCGTCCTCGTCCTCGCGGCCACATCGGCGGGCTTCCGGCACGGGCTCCGGCAAGCCCTCGAGTCCTTCGCCGAGGGGGCGCTGCGCTTCTTCTACATCGTCTCGGCCGCCCTCTTCATCCTCGGCCTGAAGGGGCTCTCCTCGCCCCGGTGGGCGCGGCGGGGGATGTTCCTCGCCGAGTTCGGGATGGCGGTCGCCGTCATCGGCACGCTCTTCCACCACGAGATCGTCGACTACCGGGCGATCGGGGGGGGGCTCGCGGTCGGGACGCTCTTCGGCGGGTGGATCGGCCTCAGGGTCCCGATGACCGCCGTCCCTCAGCGGACCGCCTTCTCCCACTCCCTGGGGGCGCTCGCGGCCCTCCTGATCGGGATCTCCGAGTACGAGCGCCACCACGGGCAGATCGGGCGCGTCCTCATGACCGCCCTCGGCTTCGAGGTGATGATCGGCGGCCTCACCTTCACGGGGAGCCTCATGGCGGCGGGGAAGCTCCAGGAGCTCCTTCCCGGCCGCCCGATCACCTACCGCTTCCAGAACGCCTCCAACCTCGCGCTCCTCGCCGGGATGGTCGGGAGCCTCCTCGTCCTGATTGTCGCGCCGCAGACGGGCGTCCTCTTCTACGTCCTCGTCGGGACGGCGCTCCTCTTCGGCCTCCTCCTCGTGATCCCGATCGGGGCGGCCGACATGCCGGTCGTGATCTCGCTCCTGAACTCCTACGCGGGGCTCGCCGACGCCGCGATGGGGTTCGTCCTGATGAACAAGATCCAGATCATCACCGGCTCCCTCGACGGCACCTCGGGCTTCCTCCTCTCCCTCCTCATGTGCCGCGCGATGAACCGCTCGGCGACGAACGTGCTGTTCGGCGCCTTCGGGAAGGTGCAGGAGGACGGCCAGGCGGCGGTCGCGGAGGCGAAGGGGACGGTCCGGAGCATCGTCCCCGAGGAGATGCCCGCCCTCCTCGACGGCGCCCGCTCCGTGATCATCGTCCCGGGCTACGGGATGGCCGTCGCGCAGGCGCAGCACGCCGTCGCCGAGCTCGCCAGGCTCCTCGGGAAGCGCGGGATCGACGTCAAGTACGCGATCCACCCCGTCGCCGGCCGGATGCCGGGGCACATGAACGTGCTCCTCGCCGAGGCGAACGTCCCCTACGACCAGCTCTACGAGATGGAGCAGGTGAACGCCTACTTCCCGGAGGCGGACCTCGCCCTCGTCGTCGGGGCGAACGACGTGACGAATCCCGCCGCCCGCCGCGACCGCTCGAGCCCCCTCTACGGGATGCCGATCCTCGAGGTCGACCGCGCGAAGTCGATCATCGTCCTGAAGCGCAGCATGCGGCCGGGTTTCGCGGGCGTGGACAACGAGCTCTACTACAACGAGAAGTGCATGATGCTCTTCGGCGACGCGAAGGAGAGCCTGACGAAGCTCTTCGGCGCGCTGAAGTGAGGGCTCAGCCCGGGTAGCGCCCGGTGATGTAGCCCTCGAGCTCGTGGATGATCTCCTCCTGCGCGGAGATCATCCAATGGACGAGGTCCCCCATGGAGAGGACGCCCACGACGTCCCCGTCCTCGACGACGGGGAGGTGGCGGACCCGGGCCTCGGTCATCAGCGACATGCACTCCCCGACCGTGTGGTGCGGCGTCGCGGTCACGACGGGGCTCGTCATGATCTCCCCGACGAGGGTCTCCCGGGACGATCTCCCCTTCAGGATGACCTTCCGCGCGTAGTCGCGCTCGGAGACGACGCCGACGAGCTTCCGCCCCTCGAGGACGACGAGGGCGCCGACGTGCCGGTCGGACATCCCCTCGATCGCCTCGTAGACGGTCGCTCCGGGGGAGATCCCCCAGGCGTCCCTCCCCTTCCGCTCCAAGACGCAGTGGATCGGGTCCTCGAGCCGCATCGAGACCTCCGAAATCGTGCGCGGGGCCATCCTACACCCGGCCCCCGGGAACCGGGGAGGGGGGACCCTACGAGCGGCCCCCGGCCGATCCGGGACCGGGGAGCCGCGCGTCCCCGGGCGTCGTCCCCTTCTCCAGGAACGCGTCGAGGCTCCGGCGGAGTTCCTCGAGCTCCGCGACCCAGGCGCGGTGGCGCACGCGGACCCCGAGGAGGGCGAGCGCGCCCCCGACGTTCTCGGCGAGGGAGGCGGAGTCGGTCGAGATCTCGATCGGGCGACCGGGGTAGGGACCCATCGACCCGGTCCCCGCGAGCGCGGAGAGGAGCGCGCGCCCCGCCTCCTCGACCGCCTGGGGCCCGAGGAGGGGCTCCGCGTGCAGGATCCGGCCCTCCCGCGGCTCGAAGACGACGAACATTCGAACCTGAGCTTCCCCCACCGAGACCGGCGCCGAGATCAGGGAGACGATCCAGGGCGAGACGAGGGGGCGCGTCGCGATCGCCTTGCGGAGGGCGTGGGGCACGAACAGGCGCGCGGAGGGCGCGGGTCGGGCCCGGGGAGGCTCCGCGCGCGCCCACGCCGCCTTCGCGCGGATCCCCTTCCCCGAGAGGACGAGGAAGGGGATCTCCCGGCTGCCGCCCGGAGGCCGGGGGAAGGGGAGCCGGCCCTTCGCGACCTCCCGCGCCAGCGCGAGGAGGACCCGGGCGAGGAGCCGCGCCTCGGCCTCCGCCGGCGCCCGCATCCTCTCCCCGCGCGGCTTGCGGAAGGTCCAGAGCCGGGCCGCGCCGAACGTCCCGAGCCGCATCTCGGCGGGGACCGCCTTCTCCCCCGGCCGCTGCGCGCAGAGGGTGAGGACGTCCGCCTCGTAGAGGAGCTCGTCGGGGTGGGGCCCCTTCCCCTGCACGCGCTCCAGGATCGAGAACGCCTGGGGCCCGAAGCACAGCGAGAGGCCGTACTCCGCCCCCGCCGCACCGAGGACGCTCGCGCAGGCGGTGATCCCCGTCTCCTCGTCCCGCACGCCGAAGAGGTCCGCGTCGGCGAGGAGAGTCCAGGGCGCGGCCTCGAAGAACGCGCGCGCCGCCGCTGTCAGGTCCTCGCGTGCACCGATCTTCACAGCGCCGTCCGTGCCGGCGCGAACGATATCAGATCAGGAACCCGTGGCGAGGGCCTCGCGCGCGGCGTCCTCGGCCAGGTCGAGCTCCCGGGGGCCGTGCGCCGCGGAGAGGAAGGCCGCCTCGAACTGGGAGGGGACCCAGTAGATCCCCCGGTCGAGGAGGGAGCGGAAGAAACTCGCGAACCGCGCCGTGTCGGAGCGCCTCGCGCTCGCCCAGTTCGTGACCGGCGCGTCCGCGAAGAAGGCCGTGAGCATCGTCCCAGCGCGCTGGACCTGGAGCGGCACCCGCGCCGCGCGCGCCGCCGCGGAGAGCCTCTCGGCGAGGTCCGCGGTCGCACGCGCTATCCCTTCCCAGACTCCGGGCTTCCCCAGCTCCTCCAGAGTCGCGATCCCCGCCGTCATCGCGAGGGGATTCCCCGAGAGCGTGCCGGCCTGGTAGACGGGTCCCGAGGGCGCGACGAGCTCCATGATCTCCCGCCGCCCCCCGTAGGCGCCGACGGGGAGTCCGCCTCCGATCACCTTGCCGAGCGTCGTGAGGTCGGGCACGACCCCCGTGAGCCCCTGGGCGCCCCCCGGGTGGACCCGGAAACCGGTCATCACCTCGTCGAAGAGGAGGAGCGCGCACGAGGAGTGCGTCAGGGAACGCAGACCCTCGAGGAACCCCTTGGCAGGGGGGACGACCCCCATGTTCCCCGCGACGGGCTCGACGACGACGGCGGCGATCGAGCGAGGGTTCGCCTCGAAGAGGCGCTCGACGGCCGCGAGGTCGTTGAACGGGGCGACGAGGGTGTCGGCGACGGTCGAAGGGGGGACCCCCGGCGAGTCGGGGAGCCCGAGGGTCGCGACGCCGGAGCCCGCCTTGACGAGGAAGAGGTCGGCGTGCCCGTGGTAGCACCCCTCGAACTTGACCACCTTCGTGCGGCCGGTGAAGGCGCGGGCGACGCGGACAGCGCTCATCGTCGCCTCGGTCCCCGAGTTGACGAAGCGCAGGAGCTCTAGGGAGGGGAAGGACCGCCGGATCCGCTTCGCGAGATCGACCTCGAGGGGGCTCGGCGCGCCGAAGCTCGTGCCTTTCCCCACCGCCTCCCGGAGCGCGGCGACGACGGCGGGGTGCGCGTGGCCGAGGATCAGGGGACCCCACGAGAGAGCGAAGTCGACGTAGCGCCGCCCGTCGACGTCCTCGATCCAGGCCCCCTCGCCGCGGGCGATGAAGAGCGGGTCCCCCCCCACCGCCTTGAAGGCGCGCACGGGGGAGTCGACGCCGCCGGGGAGCAGGGAGAGCGCCTCGTCGAACAGGGCCCGCGATCGCTCCATCGGATTCAGGCGACGGCGTGCGCCGTTCGCGCGAGGGCGTCCGCCGCCCTCCACCCTGCGGCGATGCAGTCGGGGATCCCGACGCCCCGGTAGGAGCACCCCGCGAGGTGGAGGCCGGGGCGCCGGGCGAGGAGTCGCTCGATCCGGTCGAGCCGCTCGCGATGGCCGACCGTGTACTGGGGCATCCCCCTCGGCCAGCGGAAGACCCGGGCGAGGGAAGGAGGGGCGGAGATCCCGAAAAGGGTCTCGAGC
>CBRGOK010000014.1:0-18152 GCA_967798035.1 uncultured bacterium | reverse complement strand
CGGCCGCGGCCGGCGGCCGCTTGAGCGCCGTGGTCCTGAAGGGAGCCGCGACGCCCGACGCGCTCGCCGCGCGGTCCGGCGGCGGCTTCACGGCCGTCGACGCGCTCCTCGAACGGATCGGGTCGGCTCCCGAGACCTTCGTCCTCGACCCCGGCGCGGCCGGAATCGACTGGTCCGTCGAGAACCAGGTCCGCGGCGTCCCCAACCGGGCGCGGATCAAGTGCTGGTCGCCGAAGGAGGGGACCCTCCTCGTCTGGTTCTACAAGCGCTCCGCACTCCCCTGGTCGGTCGATCGGTTCTCCTACGGCGGGGTCCTCGTCGGCCGCGAGCGGGTCCCGCCCGCCGCGATCGAGGCCTGGCTGCGCTACCAGATCGGAGGCTTCCATCCGGAAGAGCGGCCCCCCGGGATCCGAAGGTCCTTCCCGTTCGACCTCCCCGCGTAGGGCGCTACGGGAAGGCGCCCTGCGCGGTTCACCGCCCCGAGGACGGGCGCGAGGAGGGGGCTTCCGCCCGCCGGAACTTCTCGACCTGTTCCTTGAGGAAGGCGTCCTCCGGGCGGAGCTTCAGGGCGCTCTCCTCGATCTCGATCGCCTCCCGGACCTTCCCGCGCTCGAACTGGACCGTCGCCACCGTGTCGAGGATGTCGGGATCGCTCGGGGCGAGCGAGCGGGCCTTCTCCGCGTGCACGATCGCCTCCTCGAGGAAGAGCCGGCGCTCGGCGCAGAACCAGGCGAACGCGTTGCGCAGGCGCGGGTCCTCCGGGGCCCCCTCGATCGCCCACAGGAACATCCCGCGCGCGGCGGCGTGCTCCCGCTCCGCCGTGGCCTCGTCGCCCCGCTCGCGCGCCGCATCCCCGAACCGCGCGCGGGCCGGCCCGCCGAAGGTGGCCGCCCAGAGCCGGTGGATCCGGCGGAGCTCGGCGATCGGCTCGGGGTGGTCGTCGACCCGCAGGTCGCAGTAGCGGTCGTTCAGGCCCGCGTAGCCGCCTCCCTCCCGGACGACGAGGATCGCGGCGGACTGCTTCCCCCGCGTGTCCCCTCCCGCCGCCTGTCCCGACTCGAGGGCGGCGAGGAGCCGCACGCCGAGGTCCCCCTTCGTCTCCTCGAAGGCGCGCGCCATCCCCTTCACGACCGCCTCGCCGGCGAGGATGTTCCCCTGGCAGCAGAAGTCCTTTCCCCTCACGCCCCCCGCCCAGGGGTTGCACTTCGACCCGGTGTAGGTCGCCACGCCCCCCTTCGCGTCGACGATCCCGACCTGCCGGCGGTCCCGGCCCTCGTCGCCCCGCACGAGGGCCGCGAGGGCCTCCTCCGCGCCCGTCCCCTTCTCGAGGAGGGCGAGGCCGTCGGGCCCGAACCGCGTGTTCGCGAAGGCCTGGGTCGCGATCGCGCCGACGCCCGCCCTCGCCCAGGGGACGACGGCGCCGACCGCGAGGAAGCGCGACTGGACGGCGACGCCGAGCTCGCCGGTCGCCGGGTCCCGCGCGACGATCGAGAAGGTCGCGACGGGCGGGGGCGGGGCGGGAGCGTGGCGCCCCCCCTCGCGGGCGGCCGAGGCCGCCAGCAGGACGAGGATCGTTCCGATCACGACCGACCTCCCTTCACGTCCTCTTCCCGGCAGATCGCCGAGCACCCCTCCGACTCCCAGACGCGGACCTGGCGAAGCGGCAGGTGCCGGAGCGCCTTCCAGGCGAAGAGGGCGACGTTCTCGGCGCTCGGGACCGGGACGACCTCGTTCATCGACCGCCCCTCGAAGCGCTCGACGACCCGTCGCCTCACGACCTCCCCCAGCTCGGCGAAATCGAAGGCCATCCCCTCGGGGCCGACGGGCGCCTCGACCGTCACTTCGATCCGCCAGCGGTGGCCGTGCGGAGCCTCCGGGCTCCCCCGGTAGGAGGGGAGGAAGTGGACGGCGTCGAAGGCGAACTCCCGCGTGACGAGCATGGCCGCCGCGGGCGGATCGTATCCGGACGGAGGCGAGGATCCCCCCAGGGGCGGCCGGCGTCGCCGGGCGCGGGCGGCCCTACGGCGTGCCCTGGATGCCGATCCCCGCGTTGATCGAGGCGCCCGCGCCCTGCGTCGCCTCGACGCGGTAGTTCCCCTCCGGGAGGTTCGGCGTCCCGGCGGCGGGGAACGTCGTCCCCCAGCGCCCCGTCCCCGGGTTCACGGCGACGACGTGCATGTCCGTGAAGCCCCCCGGCCCCCGGATCGTCACCGTGACGGGGTCGGTCAGGGGCTCCGCCTCCCCGCCGACGGAGAGGATCCCGTCCCCCGGCACCGAGGCGTCGCTCCCGGCGGCGAGCGCGAAGATCTTGAGCGCGCGCGGCGGGACCGGCACCGCCGTGCCCGGGTTCGGGGCGGGAGGCACGATGTCGACCTCGTCCCAGAGGGCCGCGTGCACGACGAAGCCCGTGTCCGAGCCGACCCGTCGCGTGAATTGGAGCATCCGCTTCTCGAGACGGGCGCGCGCCCTCCCCGTCTCCGCGCGGAGCGCCGCCTGGAAGCGGTCGAGCGCGCCGAGGTCCCCGAGGATCGAGCCGGGGAAGAACGGGCTCGAGGAGACCTGGCCGGCGGCGAACCCCTCGACGGCGCGGGCGGCCCCGTCCGCCGTCGACTGGAGGGCGACGAGGGCCCCATTGGTGAAGTCGACCACGGCGGGGACCGTCGAGGAGAGGCGGATCACCCCCCCCGTGACGGCGTCGCCGAGGCCGTCGAACTGTTGGCCGTAGTAGTCGAGCCCCCCCTTCACGGCGACCCGCAGTCCGCTCAGCTGGTCCGACGCCGCCGCGCGCAGGGCGCGTGCGGGGTCGACCGGGGAGGCCGCGATCGCGGCGGAGGAGAGAATCGCCCCGAGGAGCAGGACCGACCGCGAACCGAAACACCCGTGAACCAGCATCGGCCTCGGAACGGCGCGTTCCGATCCATCCCTCCGCCCGGGGCCTTCGAGACGTTCCCGTCGGAAAGCCTACCCCCGAACGGGAGGTCCGGAGGGATCCGGCCGGCTTCCCCGCCTCCCTCTCCGGAGGGGGGTCCCGCCCCGTTCCGGCGCGGCGCGCCCACTCCCCGCCGGGAGGCGCGCCTGGGGGGGCTCCTACGCCCCCTCGCGACGGCCCGAGCGTTCCTCGAGCGGGACGAACTCCCGGAGGCCCGAGCCGCAGTAGATCTGGCGCGGGCGGGCGATCTTCTGCTCGGGGTCGAGCAGCGACTCCTGCCACTGCGCCATCCACCCCGCGGTCCTCGGGATCGCGAAGAGGACCGGGAACATGTCGACCGGGAAGTTCATCGCCTGGTAGATCAGGCCCGAGTAGAAGTCGACGTTCGGGTAGAGCTTGCGCGAGACGAAGTACTCGTCCTCGAGGGCGATGCGCTCGAGCTCGAGGGCGACGTCGAGGAGGGGGTTGCGCCCGGTGAAGGAGAAGACCTGGTCGGCGATCTTCTTGATGATCCGCGCGCGCGGGTCGTAGTTCTTGTAGACGCGGTGGCCGAAGCCCATGAGCTTGCGCTCGCCCCCCTTCACGCGCTTGATGAACTCGGGGACGCGGTCCTTCGTGCCGACCTCGCGCAGCATGCGCAGCACCGCCTCGTTCGCCCCGCCGTGGAGCGGCCCGTAGAGCGCGGCGGTCGCCGCCGCGATCGCGGAGTAGGGGTCGACGTGGGAGGAGCCGACCGCGCGCATCGCGTTCGCCGAGCAGTTCTGCTCGTGGTCGGCGTGGAGGATGAACAGCACGTCGAGCGCCCGCTCGAGCACCGGGTGGGGCCGGTACTGCGGCTCCGTCATCTTGAACAGCATGTTGAGGAAGTTCCCGGTGTAGGAGAGCTCGTTGTCCGGGTAGATGTAGGGGAGGCCGCGGCTGTGGCGGTAGGCGAAGGCCGCGAGCGTGATCATCTTCCCGATCAGGCGGTAGGTCTGCAGCTCCCGCGAGGCGGAGTCGAAGATCGCCTTCGCGTCGGGGTAGAAGGTCGACAGGGCGGCCACCGTCGAGACGAGCATCCCCATCGGGTGGGCGTCGTAGTGGAAGCCGTCGATGTACTTCTTGATATTCTCATGCAGGATCGTGTGGTTGGTGATGTTGTCCTTCCACCGGTCGAGCTCGTCGCGCGTGGGGAGCTCCCCCTTCACGATCAGGTAGGCCGTCTCGAGGTAGCTCGACTTCTCCGCGAGCTCCTCGATCGCGTAGCCGCGGTACCAGAGGATCCCCTTGTCCCCGTCGATGAAGGTGACGGCGCTTCGGCAGGAGGCGGTGTTCGCGAAGGCGGGGTCGTAGGCCATCAGCCCGAAGTCGTCCGCCCCGGTCCGGATCTGCCGCAGGTCCATCGCGCGCAGCGTCCCCTCGCGGATCGGGACCTCGTAGGTCTTCCCCGTCCGGTTGTCGGTGATGGTGAGGGTCTCGCGCCGCGCGAGCGCGCCGCTCGCGGCCGCGGCGGGGGAGGGGTGGGCGACTTCGGCTTTCGGATTCACGACCGGCGCTCCGCCTGTCAGGGGCCTGCTCGGACCGGAGCATTCTCTCCGGAGTCGACGGCGGAATCGACCGGTCTCCCCCCCCCCCGGCTCCTCCCTCACCCCGCCGGGGCGCGGTAGGGGAGGTACTCCGGGACCCACATCGAGGCGGCGATCCGGTCCCTCAGGGCCGCCTCCCCCGCGGCTCCCCCGGCGAGACCCGCTTTCACGGCCTCCCGCGCGACGGCGAGGGCCACCGACGCCGCGGCGCTCCGGACGTCGGCGACCGGGGGGAGGAGCATCCCCTCCCGGATCGAGGAGTCCGGGACGCCCGACGCGAGGGCCTTCGCCGCGGCCAGGAACATCCCCTCCGTCACGCGGCGCGCGCCGGAGGCGATGGCCCCGAGGCCCACCCCGGGAAAGATGAAGACGTTGTTCGCCTGTGCGACGGGGACGCGCCTCCCCTCCCAGACGACGGGCGGGAAGGGAGACCCGGTCGCGAGGAGGGCGCGGCCCTCCGTCCAGCGGACGGCCTGCTCCGGCGTGCATTCGGCGTTCGCCGTCGGATTGCTCAACATGAAGAGGACCGGGCGCGGGCAGCCGGCCGCGAGCGCGCGGATCGCCTCCTCGGGGAAGGACCCGCCGACGCCGCTCGTGCCGATCAGCACGCTCGGCCGGGAGTTCCGGACGACGTCGAGGAGCGAGATCCGCTCCCGGTCCGCGACCTTCCACCCCGAGACCTCCGCGGGGTCGCGCTCGAACTCGTGCTGGTGGTCGGCGAGCCCGGGCATCCCCCTTCGGAGGAGCCCCTTGCTCCCGAGCATCCAGATCCGGCGCATTCCCTCGCGCCGCGGCAGGCCCTCCTCCTCCATCGCGGAGAGGATCTGGTGGGCGATCCCCGCCCCCGCCTGGCCGGCGCCGAGGAAGGCGTAGGTGTGGTCGCGGAGCCGGGTCCCGAGGGCGCGCATCGCGCCGAGGAGGGCGGCGAGGGTCACCGCGCCCGTCCCCTCGATGTCGTCGTCGAAGGAGCAGATCCTCTCGCGATAGCGGTCGAGGAGACGGAAGGCGTTCGCTTTCCCGAAGTCCTCCCACTGGAGGACGGCCTTCGGGTGGACCTTGGCGACGGCCTCGACGAACGCGTCGAGGAAGGCGTCGTACTCCCCTCCCCGGATCCGCCGACGGCGCGTGCCGACGTAGAGAGGGTCCTTCAGCAGCTCCTCGTTCTCCGTCCCGACGTCGAGGACGACCGGCAGCGTCCGCGAGGGGTGGATCCCCGCGGCGAGCACGTAGAGGCAGATCTTGCCGACCGCGATGCCGATCCCGCCCGCGCCGAGGTCGCCGAGGCCGAGGACGCGTTCCCCGTCCGTGCACACGATCAGGTCGACCTCCTCGGAAGGCGCGTTCCGGAGGACCGTCTCGAGGCGGTCTCGTTGGTCCGGCGTGAGGTAGAGCCCGCGAGGCCGGCGGTAGAGGTGGGAGTACTCCCGGCACGCGGCGCCGACCGTCGGGGTGTAGACGATCGGCATCATCTCCTCGACGTGCTCGAGGAGGAGCCGATAGAAGAGCGTCTCGTTGCGGTCCTGCAGGGCCACGAGGAAGACGTACTTCTCGATGTCGGAGGTCTTGCGGCGGAAGTTCGCGTGGACGCGCTCGAGCTGTCGCTCGATCGTCGAGACGACCGGGGGGACGAGCCCTTCGAGCCCGAACAGGCGGCGCTCCTCCGGCGTGAAGGCGCTACCCTTGTTGAAGACGGGGTACTCGAGGAGCATCGAGCCCCGGAACGGGATCTCGACGAAGCGCTCGCCCGTGCGGGGATCGGTCCTGACCGTGTGGCGGTACATGGGTCCTCCGGGAGGAACGACGGAAGGTAGCAAGTCGCGAGCCGGCCTCGCGAGGGGACGCGCCCCCTGCGGGCGCCCGGCCGCCGGGGTTCAGGGGGGGGGCCGGCCCCCGGACGCGACCCGCCCGAGGAGCCGACGCCGGCCGTCGAGGATGGTGAGCGGGTGGGGGGGGCAACCGGGGACGAAGAGGTCGACCGGGACCACGCCCGCGGCCCCGTTGCGCACCTCGGGGTGGTCGACGTAGGGCCCCCCCGAGATCGCACAGGCGCCCACCGCGACGACGATCTTCGGCGCCGGCACCGCCTCGTAGGTCTTCCGGAGTGCGAGCTCCATGCTCCCCGAGACGGGCCCCGTGACGAGGAGCCCGTCGGCGTGGCGCGGCGAGGCGACGAACTGGACGCCGAAACGCGCGAGGTCGAACACGACGGTGTTGAGGACGCTCACCTCCGCCTCGCAGGCGTTGCAGCCGGCGGCGCTCACCTCGCGGAGCCGGAGGGAGCGGCCGAAGAGTCGCCTCGACTTCCCCTCGAGCGCCCCCGCGAGCTCGAGGCCGCGTCCCTCGAGGAGCAGCGCCTCCCGCGTTCGCGTGGCGAGGCGGAACTCGGACGAGTAGGCGATCGCCCCCTGCGGGCAGGCCTGCGTGCAGTCCGTGCAGAAGAGGCAGCGACCGAGATCGATCCTCACCCGCTCCCCCTCGACGGCGATCGCCTCCGTGGGACACGCCTCCGCGCAGTCCCGGCATCCCCGAGGACACTTCGAGGCGTCCACGGTCGGGAGGCCCCGGAAGCGGTCGGGCGGGCGGGCCCCTTCCCCGGGGAAGGGGATCGTCCGCCGCCCCTGTCCGAACCTCGCGAGGAGTTCCTTCAGCATCAGAGGTCGTGTCCGCAGTAGGAGAGGTTGAAGCTCTTGTTGCAGAGGGGGAAGTCGGAGATCGCCTGGCCGCGCATCGCCTGCGCCAGGCCGGCCCAGTTGTGGAAGGAGGGGTCGACGACCTTGTACGGGGAGAAGCGCCCCCGCTCGTCCGTCACCGCGACGTGGCAGATCTCGCCCCGCCACCCCTCGACGAGCGAGACGACGACGTGCCGGGGAGCGAGGTCCCCGGTCGGCTCCCGCACCGGGCCGGCGGGGAGGGCCTCGAGCAGCTCGCGGACGAACTTCGCCGACCGCTGGATCTCGAGCCACCGTACATGGGCCCGCGCGAGGACGTCCCCCGACTCCATCAACGAGATCGGGATCTGGACCCAGCGGTAGTGCCCCCACGGGAACTCCTGGCGCACGTCCCGGTCGAGCCCGGAGGCCCGCGCGGCCACCCCCACGAGGCCGAGCGCCCGCGCCTCCTCCCGCGAGATCCGCCCCGCGTCCTCGAACCGGGCGAGCACCGAGGGGGTCCGCCAGAGGAGGCCCGCCGCGACCGTCAGGTCCGCGAGAGCCGCGTCGAGCCGCTCCCGCATCTCCGCGCGGCGCCCCGCGTCGATGTCGAATCCGACGCCGCCGGGACGGACCATCCCCCGCCCGACGCGGCTGCCACAGAGGAGGGCGGTCTGGTTCAGGAACTCGCCCCGGAGGCGACCGCAGTAGGCCGCCGTGGGGAGGTACCCCACGTCGTTCGCGAGGGCTCCGAGATCCCCCGCGTGGTTCGCCAACCGCTCCAGCTCGAGGGCGACGGCGCGCAGCGCGTGTGCGCGCGGCGGAACCCGCGCCCCGGAGAGTGCCTCGACCGCCCCCGCGTAGGCCGTCGCGTGTCCGACGGTCGTGTCGCCGGCGAGCGTCTCCATCGTGTGGATCGTCCGCTTTCCGGGACCGCCGACGAGCGAGCGTTCGACGCCCCGGTGCTGGTAGCCGAGCGAGATCTCCAGGTGGTAGACCTCCTCCCCGTGACACTGGAAGCGGAAGTGGCCCGGCTCGATGATCCCCGCGTGGACGGGGCCCACGGCGACCTCGTGGACCTCTTCGCCCTCCATCCGGAAGAACTCCATCGCCCCCGCGGTCCCCGCCGGGAAACGGACCGGCTTCCGCCAGGGATGGCCCTCGGGCTCGAGCCCCGTCTGCTCCCGGACCTCCCGCTCGAAGAGGTGGACCTCCGGGATCTCGGGGGTCAGGGAGGGGTACCCCTTCTCGGCGTCCGTCGAGAGGAGGCAGAGCCGACCCTCCTCCGCGTCCGCGAGGACCGCCGTGAGGCGGACCGGCCCTCCGGCGAGGGGGCGGCCGAAGAACGCCGCGACCCTCCCTCCCCAGTCGAGGAGGGATCGTCGGAACTCGTCGAAGGGGACGACGGGGACGTCCGCGAGGGGCGCGGGCTCCCCGTTCCGCACCGTCCGCCGGATCCCCCGTGTCACGGCCACCCCCGGAGGCTTCGATCCGCGATCTCCCGGAGGAATCGTTCCAAGGGCGGGGGGACGTAGACGCCGAGGAGGAGCGCGAGCGCGCAGAGGAAGGCCGGAGGTCCCCAGGCGAGCAGGGGCTCGCGGCGGGGCGGCACCGAGGCGGGGGGCGTCCCCTGCGCCATCCGGAGCACGGGCGTGGCCATCCCGACGAAGATGGCTCCGAGCAGGGCGAGGTAGGCGCCCGCCAGCCAGGGGCGGCCCTCCTCGAGGGCGCCCTTGAGGATCGTGAACTCGCTCAGGAAGGGGCCGAAGGGGGGCGAGCCGGTGATCGCGAGGAAGCCGGCGACCCACAGGAAGCCGGAGACCGGGAGCCGCCGGCCCGCGCCGACCACCCCGGAGACCGACTTCGTGTGGTACGCCGCGAGGATGTTCCCGGCGACGAGGAAGAGCATCGCCTTGACGAGCGAGTGGTTGACGGCGTGGAGCATCGCGCCGTAGGCCGCGGCCCCGCCCACCCCCACCCCGAGAGCGAGGATCCCCACGTGCTCCACGCTCGAGTAGGCGAGGAGCCGCTTGTAGTCCGTCTGTCCGAGGATGAAGACGGCGGCGACCGCCATCGAGAGGAGACCGAAGCAGCGGAGGATCTCCCTCGCGAACTCCCCCTGACCCGCGGCCTCGCAGACCTGGCAGGCCCGCAGGATCCCGAGGAAGCCGGCGTTGAGCACGGCCCCGGAGAGGAGCGAGGAGACGACCGAGGGCGCCTCGCTGTGGGCGTCCGGGAGCCACTTGTGGAGGGGGGCGAGCCCCATCTTCGTCCCGTACCCGACGAGCAGGAATAGGAAGGCGGCCCTCAGCCACGACGCGTCGAGCCCCCGCGCTCCGCGAAGGAGGTCTCCGAGGACGAGGGGGGTCCTCCCGCCGGCGCCGTGCCCGGCGGCCACGGCGAGGACGAAGTTCCCGAGGAGGGCGAGGGCGATCCCCACGGAGCAGACGAGGAGGTACTTCCAGGTGGCCTCGAGCGAGCGGTGGTGGCGGTGGAAGTAGATGAGGGGCGCGGTCGCCAGCGTCGTCGCCTCGATCCCCACCCAGAGCCACCCGAAGTCGTGGCTCACGCAGACGAGGGTCATCGCGGCGAGGGACTCGAGGAGGCAGGCCGTGAAGACCGCCTCGGGCGCGTTCGAGAAGAAGAGACTCTCCTCGTGATCCCGCCGACGCCCGCGCTCCTCCCGGACCAGGTAGCCGACGGCGTAGACCGAGGCCGCGAGGAAGAGCGTGGACGCGATCCCGAGGAAGAGGATCCCCGGGCCGTCGAGGGACCACCCGGAGATCGGGCAGGGGCCCGCCCCCGCCGCGGCGACCCGCGCCGCCATCCCCGCGTGCGCCGCCGCCGCCCCGACGAGGAGCGCCCGGCGCGGGCGGTCCCGCCGGATCCGCCAGGCGAGGAGCCCCGACGCCGCCGGCAGGAGGACGAGGGCCAGGATCACGGCGGCGGGTCCCGGAGGGTCGAGAGCCGGTCGACGTCGATGTGATCGAACTCCCGGCCGATGTGGAAGATCGTGATCCCCATGACGAAGACGGCGACGAACACGTCGAGGAGGACGCCGAGCGCGACGAGGAGCGGCTCCTCGTGGGTCAGGGCGACGCCGAAGACGTAGATCCCGTTCTCGAGGACGAGGTAGCCGAGCACCTGGGTCAGCGCGTAGGCGCGGCTCACGAGGAGGAAGAGGCCCGTGAGGATCGAGAAGAAGGCCGCCGGGACGACGAGCGTTCCGGCGTGCGGCGCCGGCAGCGGGAGCCGCGACCCGAGCCAGAGGGAGATACCGAGGAGGAGCGCGCCGAGGAGGAGCGAGAGGCCGTACCCCACCAGGGGCTCGCCCTCGCGGCGCGCGCTCGTCTCGCGGAGGGCCCGGAAGAGGAGCCAGGGGAAGACCCCTCCCTTCACGACCGTGCTCGCTCCGGTCAGGAGGAGGTCGGGGAGCGTCGGGCGGCCCGCCGGGACGAGCATCGTCAACGCCCCGAGGAGGATCCCCTGGAACGCCTCGAACCGGATGCAGGCCGCCAGCCGACTCGTCCCGAGGAGCGCGAGGTTCGTCAGGACCAGGAGGACCAGGACGACGTCGGTCGAGGCGCTCATCCCGGCCCGAGGGAGAGGAGGAGGGCCACGATCGAGACGACGGCCGCGCCGGCCAGCAGCTGCGGGACGCGGACCAGCCGCAGCCGCGCCATCGTCGACTCGATCACCCCCGTGACCACGGCGACCGAGAAGATCGCCGCCAGCGCCAGCGCGCCGTCGACCCACGCGCCGCGCCCGGAAACCGGGAGGACCACCCCCGCGAGGAGCGCGCCCAGGACCCAGAGCTTGAGGGCGGAGGCGTAGAGGAGGAAGGCGAGATCGGGACCGCCGTGGTCGAGGATCATCGCCTCGTGGACCATCGTCAGCTCGAGGTGCGTGCTCGGGTCGTCCACCGGGATCCGCGCGTTCTCGGCGAGGAAGACGACGAGGAGCCCCCCCGCCGCGAGCGCCAGGGCGGGACCGGACCCGACCGAGACGGCGGGGAGGATCCCGGAGAGGGAGAGGCTCCCCGAGTGCCGGGCCGCCGCGGTGATCGCGAGGAGGAGCCCCGGTTCCGCCAGTGCCGAGATCTGCACCTCGCGGCTCGCGCCCATCCCCTCGAAGGAGGACCCGGTGTCGAGCGCGGCGACCACGGTGGCGAACCGCGCGAGGGCGAGGAGGGAGGCGAGGAGGAGCGCGTCCCCCTCGAAGCGGAGGAGCCCCGGCGCGGCCCCGAGGGGGAGGACCGCGAGCGCCGTGAGCGTCGCCGCGAGCCCGACGACGGGGCCGCCGCGGAAGACCCACGACGTCGTCCGGCTGTAGACGGCGCCCTTGCGGAGGAGTTTCCAGAGGTCGTGGTAGAGCTGGAGCGTCGGGGGGCCCTGCCGTCCGGCGAAGAAGGACTTCGTCCGCCCGATGACTCCCGGCAGGAGCGGAGCCAGGACGAGGGCGAGGGCGGGAGGCAGGAGATCGCGCCCGCTCATCCGAGCTTCCACCCCAGGAGCGCGAGGAGTGTCAGCGCGATGTAGAGGACGTACCGCCGGACCTTCCCCGTCTGGAAGCCCCGGAGTGCCGACAGCCCCCGGGAGACCCCGGCGAAGAGGGGGGAGAAGACGCCCTCCCGGCACACATCGGGCGTCTCCGTGGCGAGGAATCCGCCGCGCGGGAAGAGCCCCTGCGGCGCGCGGACCCGCCGCCGCGTGCGGAGGAGGAACCGGAAGAGGCCCGTCAGCGGCTCGGAGAAGGAGGAGGCCGTGTACTGCATCCGGGGGGTCGGGAGCGCGTAGCCGCAGTCCCACGTCCCCGCTTGCTCCACCCGCCGCCCCGACAGGAGGATCCGCCGCAGCCCCGCCAATCCCGCGGCGAGCACGAGAAGCGCCGAGGCGCCGAGGACGACGTGCGAGAGGGCGTCCCCCGCGCGCGCGATCGGCGCCTCCGTCGGCACGCCGACGAGGGGATCGAGCACGGGCCGGAGCGCCGGGAGGACCCGGGGCGCGAGGAGCCCGACGCCGAGGCAGCCCGCCGCGAGAAGGGCCATCGGCGCGAGCAGGGCGGGCCCGGGATCGCGCGCCTCCTCCGCGGCGGCGCTCCGGGCCTCCCCCAGGAACACGATCCCGAACGCCTTCGTGAAGCACGCGACCGCGAGCCCCCCGATCAGGGCGAGGCCGCCGATCGTCCCCCACGCCGACACGGCGACGGGGCCGGCCATCGAGGTGCCCGCGTCGTAGGCCCCGAGGAGGATCAGGAACTCGCCGACGAATCCGTTCAGCGGCGGGAGACCGCAGATCGCCACGGCGCCGATCAGGAAGAGGAGTCCCGTCCGGGGCATCCGCGCGAGGAGGCCCCCGAGGCGGTCCAGCTCCCGCACGTGCGTCGCGCGGACGACGGCGCCCGCGGCGAGGAAGAGGAGGCCCTTGAAGAGCGCGTGGTTCGCGACGTGGAGGAGCGCGCCGGCGAACCCGAGGGCCGCGAGGACCGGGGATCCGTACGAGAGGCCGAGCAACCCGCCGCCGAGGCCGATCGCGACGATCCCGACGTTCTCGACGCTGCTGTAGGCGAGGAGCCGCTTGAGGTCGTGCTGGGCGAGGGCGAAGAGGACGCCCAGGATCCCCGAGGCGAGCCCGATGCCGAGGAGGAGCCACCCCCACCACGGCGCGGGTCCGCCCACCCACGTCAGCGCGCGGACGAGGCCGTAGATCCCGACCTTGATCATCCCCCCCGACATCAGGGCGGAGACGTGGCTGGGCGCGGCCGGATGCGCCTCCGGCAGCCAGACGTGAAAGGGGACGAACCCGGCCTTCGTGCCGAACCCCACGACGGCGAGGAGGAAGAGCAGGTCCCCGAGGCCGCCGGCGTGCAGCCGGCCGAAGTCGAGCGACGCCTCCCCCCGTCCGGACAGGGCGAAGAGCGCGAGGAGGAACGCCGTCCCCAGGTGCGAGGCAACGAGGTAGGTCCACCCGGCCCGCCGGACCTCCTCCCTGCCGTCCTCGGTCGTCACGAGGAAGTAGGACGCGAGGGTCATGACCTCCCAGGCGGCGAGGAAGAGGACCCCGTTCCTCGCCGCGACGACGAGGGCCATGCTCGCGACGAGCAGATCGAAGGAGAACCAGGACCGCCCTTCCTCCCCGTGGCCCCAGCCGTACCCGGCGCCGTAGACGGCGGCCAGCGCGGACAACCCGAAGATCGGGACGAGGAAGAACCCCGACAGCGGGTCGATCTCGAGGGCGAACGACCCGTACGGGACCGGCCAGCGCGCCGAGAGCGAGCCCGGCGTCCCGGCGAGCGCGCGCAACGCCGCGACGAGGCCGAGGAGACACGCCGCCACGGCGCCGCCGGCGCCGACGAGAGTCGCGGCGCGGGGGCGCCGGCCCAGGGCGAGCGCCGCGGCTCCCCCGAGGAGGAGGATTCCCAGAGCGGACAGGAAGAGGGACACCTACGCTTCCTCCCGCGCGGCCGAGTCGAGCGCGTCCTCGACCCGGCGAACCTCCTCGAGGATCTCCGCCGCAGGCGCTTCCCTCGCGAGCGAGGCGAGGAGGCCCGGGTCGTGCAGCGCCGCGGCGATCCGGGCGAGCATTCCCATGTGGGCGCGGATCGTCGGGCTCACGAGCCAGAAGACGACGCGCGCGGGGTCGCGAGCCGGACCCCCCAGCTCGATCGGGCGCTCGAGGAAGAAGAGGGTGACCGTGCAGGAGGTGACGGGGAAGACGAGCGGGTTGCGGACGTGCGGGACCCAGACGCCATTCCCGAGGCTCGTCGCGCCCGTCGACTCGCGGGCGAGGAGGACGTCGTAGAGGGCGTCGCGCTCCGCGCGGTCCGGGAGGTCGATCGCGTCCACCATCGCCCGAAGGACCGAGGCCCGGTCGGTCCCGGGCAGCCGGTAGTGGATCCCTCCCGTCCGGAGCGCCTCGGCCAGGGTCGGGAGGGGGGGCCCTCCCGCTCGTCGGGGGAGCAGATCCGGGGAGACCTCCAGGCGCCGCGCCGTGGCCCACTCGAGGAGCTCGGCGCGGTTGAACCGGTACTGGTCGTTCACGCGGTAGCCGGGGATCTCGCCCGCGTCGGCCCAGCGGTGGATCTCCCTCTCGGGGACGTTGAGAAGCCTCGCCGCATCCCGGACGGTGAGCTGCATCCGCGGTCCGGACCCGCTACCTCGCGGTCCCGCCGGGAGGGACACGGTCCGCGGCGGAGGCTCCTCGACGGGGGGAGGGGACGCCTTCGGCGCGGGCTCGCGTCGCGAAAGGGTTCGCGAAGAGGGCCCACCGGCACATGGTCCGTAGAAAAGAAACGCGGCAAGGTAGCGGGATCGCGAGGCCTCCCGCAAGTAGCCTCGTCGCCTTCTCCCCACCGGCGCGGAAGAGGCGAGCGTTCCCTGCAGGCTCCCGTCGACCGAGGAAGGGGGTCTCGCCCCGTACGATCCGGGCGGAGGCAACCGAATGAATCCCGCCGGCTTCGCGACTCTCTGCGCGCTCGTCCTCGCCTCGGCCTCGTCCAGCCCCTCGCCGCAGGAGAGACCGTCCGTGTCGCCGGGGGTCTGCGACGAACTCGCCCGCGCCTTCCGCGAGGGGGTCGCCGAGCGCGGGATCGTCGGGGCGGGGCTCCTCGTCCTGCACCGGGGGGAGGTTGTCGCCGAGGCCTATCACGGCCACCAGGACGCGCAGGGGAAGGTCCCGGTGGACGCCGAGACGGCCTTCCATTGGGCCTCCATCACGAAGACCTTCACGGCGGTCGCGACGGTGCGCCTGCGCGACCTCGGCCTCCTCTCCCTCGACGATTCCGCCGTCCGTCACGTCCCCGAGCTGCGCGAGGTCCACGCCCCGTTCGGCGGGGTCGGGCGGATCACGCTCCGCCACCTGGCGAGCCACAGCGCGGGCTTCCGCGGCTCGACCTGGCCCTGGGGAGGGGACCAGCCCTGGCATCCCTTCGAGCCGACGCGCTGGGAGCAGCTCGTCGCGATGATGCCCTACACGGAGGCGGGCTTCGAGCCGGGGAGTCGCTTCTCCTACTCGAACCCCGGGTTCATCTTCCTCGGGCGCACGATCGAGGCCCTCACGGGCGAGGACTACGAGGCGCACGTCGAGAAGAACCTCCTCCGACCCCTCGGGATGCGCCGCGCCTACTTCGACCGCGCGCCGTGGGACCTCCTCCCCCATCGATCCCACTCCTTCGAGCGGGGAACGGCGGGGCTGCGCGAGCTCCCCTTCGACTTCGACACGGGGATCACCGTCAGCAACGGGGGCCTGAACGCGCCCCTCGGCGACATGGCTCTGTGGCTCGACTTCCTCCTCGGGAACCCGGAGCGCGCGGCGCTCCACGGAGGGCTCCTCCGTCGCTCTTCCCTCGAGGAGATGTTCCGTCCCGTCGTCCCCCTCGACCCGGGCAAGCCCGACGGCGACGCGATGGGGCTCGCCTTCTTCCTCGAGAAGCGCCGCGGCGTCGACCTCGTCGCCCACAGCGGGGGGCAGAACGGGTTCGTGAGCCACTTCTACCTCCACCTCCCGAGCCGCTCCGCGCTCCTCCTCGCGTTCAACACGAACGTCGCCCCCGAGGCCGGCCGACCCGAGGGGACCACCTCCGCCCTCGACGGGCGGCTCCTCGACCTCTTCCTCGAGCGGGTGCTCCCGGCCCTCCCGCGCTGACCCCCGTCGGGTCAGGGGGACTCGGGGGTCCGGGCCGCCTCCGCCTTGAACCTCTCGATCTCCTCGAGGAGCGCGGGGACGAGGTCGGCCTCCTTCACCTTCTTCACGAGCTCCCCGCGCCGGTAGATCGCCCCGACCCCGCGTGCGCCGGCGACCCCGATGTCGGCCTCGCGCGCCTCGCCCGGCCCGTTCACGGCGCAGCCGAGGACGGAGATCTTCACCGGGATCTTCTCCCCGCCGAGCTTCGCCTCGATCTCCTTCACGAGCTTCTCGAGGTCGATCTCGATCCGTCCGCAGGTCGGGCAGGCGATCAGCTCCGGGCTCGTCACGCGCCGGCCCGACGCCTTGAGGATGTCGAAGGCGACCTTCACCTCCTCGACCGGGTCGACGGAGAGGGAGATCCGGATCGTGTCCCCGATCCCGTCGAGGAGGAGGGGCCCGAGGCCGACCGCCGACTTGATCGAGGCGTAGGGGGGGAGGCCAGCCTCCGTGATCCCGAGGTGCAGCGGGATGTCCGTCTTCGACGCGAAGAGGCGGTTCGCCTTCACGGCGGAGGAGGTGTCGGTCGACTTGATCGAGACGATGATCGCGCGGAAGTCGAGCTCCTCGAGCATGGCGACGTGGCGCAGGGCCGACTCGACCATCGCCTCGGGGGTGGGGTAGCCGTACTTCTCGAGGAGGTCGCGCTCGACGGAGCCCGAGTTGACCCCGATCCGGATCGGGACGCTCGCGTCCTTCGCGGCGCGGACGACCTCCTGGACCCGCTCCTTCCCCCCGACGTTGCCGGGGTTCAGGCGCACCTTGTCGACCCCGGCCGCGATCGCCTTCAGCGCGAAGCGGTGGTTGAAGTGGATGTCCGCGACGAGGGGGACGCGGCAGGCCTTCTTGATCGCCGGGAGCGCGTCGGCCGCCTCGCGCGTGGGGACGGCGACCCGGACGATCTCGCAGCCGGCGTCCTCCAGACGGCGGATCTGGTCGGTCGTCGCGGCGACGTCCTCCGTGCGCGTCGAGCACATCGACTGGACGCGGATCGGATGGTCCCCCCCGATCGTCAAGGGACCGAGGCGGACCTCGCGGGTCTTGCGGCGGGGGACGTACACAGAGGGGAAGGTATCCCGATCCTCGAGCCGTGAGAAGGCGCGCTCCGGGAGGCCGTCAGCGGGCCGGGGCGAGGAGTTCCTCCCGGAGGAACTCCGCGAGGCGGTAGGCCCCCTCCCGGTCGAGGACCCCCTCGGCGTGGACGACGGCGGCCCCCAGCGTCCCCGGACGCCGGAAGAAGAGGAAGAGGGCCCCCGGCGGGTGGGGGACGGCCGTCGCGACTCCGACGTCGAGGAGGGGGGCGCCGAGCCAGCGATCGCGCCCCTCGAGGACCTCGCCGACGTTCGAGAACCAGATCGACTCGCGCGGAGCCCCGTCCCGGCGGTGGCGCTCCCGCTCGTAGCGCCGCAGGGGGAGCCAGCGACCGGCCCGCAGCAGGGCGTGCATCGCCCGGTCCGCGCCGGCCTCGAGCGCCCGGAGCTGCTGCTCCCGGATCGACCGGGCCAGGACCGCGCGATCCTCGACCTCGGCGGCGGACGCGACCAGGTGGAAGAAGGAGAGGAAGTTCCCGAGCACCGGCCCGGGCGCGCCCGCCGGGCGCAGGTTCGCGGTCACCGGGATCGCGTAGGGACCCCGCGGCGCCCCGCGCCGCACCTGGAAGCGGTGGAGTGCGCGGAGCGAGGCGAGCAGGAGGTGCTCGTTCATCCCCGTCCCGCCGAAGCTCTCCCGGGACGACGCCTCCGCCGCGTCGACCTCCCGCCCCGTGAGCGAGAGGGGGAGGAGGGCGTACCCGCGGACCGGGGTCGCCGGCGGCGAGAGGAGGACGGGAGGGGGCCCGTTCCCTCCCTCGAGGAGGGATCGCGCGGCCCGGAAGCCCCTCCGACCGGCGAACTCCCCGCGAGTCATCCGCGCGAAGGGATCGGGGCCCTCGAGGACCGGGTTCCGCCCCGCGTCGATCTCGTCCACCGCCGCGAGGAGGCGGTCCGCTCCCCGCGCGTCGGCGAGAGGGTGGAACCACCGCAGGACCGCAATCGACCCGCCCCGAGGCGAGGGGGAGAGACGCAGGTCGAGGAGCGGATCCCGCGCCGGGTCGAGGGGCTCGTTGATCGCGGCCGCCGCGGCGGCGGAAGCGTCCGGGACCGGACGATCGAGGACACGGACGAAGCTCGAGGGCCCTCGCTCGGGCGCGTCCTTCCACCGGCTCCACCCGAGGATCGGCGCGAGCGCGAGCCGGGAGCGCAGCGCCGGGAGGCGGGGGAGGAGCGGGGCGAGCGCGGCCTCGACCCGCGCCGGGTCGAGGGGGACGCCCAGCTCGAGCGCGATCGCGGAG